>NZ_JBIIPN010000180.1:0-4218 GCF_044342615.1 Daejeonella sp.
TGGGATGCGATGTGTGTTTAGCAGATTATCCTTATCTGGTAGATTTCAAGGAGAGGCAAATTGTTAAATTGAGTGGAGACGAAAATCTGGAGGATGATACCGAAGAGATTGTTGTTTTAAAGAGAAGCGAGACGGAGATTAACGTAGCAACGTTAATTTATGAATTTATCAATCTTGCAGCACCTTATATTAGTCGCTGTGAGGATGAAGGAAATACAGAATGGTGTGATTCTGAAATGATTGAAAAATTAAAGCAGTTAGCACCGGGACCAAAAGAAGAAATTAAAGATGTTGACCCAAGATGGGAAGCATTAAAGAACATAAAAAAGTAAATTAATACATAGGAACAAATGGCACATCCAAAACGGAAAATATCAAAATCAAGAAGAGATAAGAGAAGAACGCATTATAAAGCAGAAGCTCCAGGATTAACTACTTGTCAGACTACTGGTGCTGTTCATTTACCTCACCGTGCATATACAGTTGATGGCAACTTGTATTACAACGGAAAAATGGTGATTGAAAACTCATCTGTTGCCTAAGCAAATTTGCTAAAATGAGGATTGGCTTAGACATTATGGGTGGAGACTTTGCTCCCAAAGCGACAGTTTTGGGTGCAATTGAAGCTCAAAAATCCCTTTCGTCGGAAGAGAGAATCGTTCTCTTTGGCGATAAAGATCAAGCTCTACCCTTCATTGAAGAAGCAGGTTTAAGCCAAGATGCATTTGACTTCGTTCATACAACTGAAGTTATTGGCATGGGTGATCATGCTGCAAAATCTGTCATACAAAAACCTAACTCAAGTATTAGTTTAGGTTTCCAATACCTTAAAGAGGGTAAAATAGATTCTTTTGGCTCTGCAGGCAATACAGGCGCAATGTTAGTTGGTGCAGTTTTAAGTGTAAAACCTGTACCAGGCGTATTGCGTCCAGCAGTAGCAACAAATGTCCCTAAGCTTAAATCCGGTTTCGGAATTATGTTGGATGTTGGAGCTAATGCCGATTGTAAGCCAGAAGTTTTGGCTCAATTTGGATTATTAGGTAGTTTGTACGCAGAGCATGTTTACCACATTCAAAATCCCAGAGTAGGATTAATGAATTTAGGGGAAGAAGAAGAAAAAGGTAATGTGCTTACACAAGCCACCTTCCCTCTTTTAAAACAATCAGAAATAAATTTTATCGGCAATATTGAGGGCAGAGACTTGTTTAACGACAAAGCAGATGTAATAGTTTGCGATGGTTTTACAGGTAATGTCATGTTAAAATTAGCTGAAACATTCTATATACTCACGCTCAAAAAAGGATTTAAAGATGAATTCTTTGACCGTTTCAATTATGAGCAATATGGAGGCAGCCCTATCTTAGGGGTCAATGCACCTGTTCTTATTGGCCACGGTATCTCTAGTCCCGAAGCAATTAAAAATATGGTTCTTTTATCACGCACAATGGTCGAGACTAAGTTCGTAGATAAAATCAGAGAAGCTTTCAAATAATATACCTTATTTATTATGTCTAAAATTCACGCTGCAATAACAGCCGTAAATGCCTATGTCCCTGAATATATTCTTACGAATCAGGAGCTAGAAAAAATGGTTGAAACCAACGATGAGTGGATAGTTACCCGCACAGGTATTAAAGAACGTCGTATTCTTAAAGGCAATTTAGGCACATCAGATATGGGTGCCAAAGCTGTTGAAGGTTTACTCAAAAAACGTGGCATAAGTGCTGAAGAAATCGACATGATTATCTTTTGTACCACAACTCCTGATATGGTTTTCCCAGCATCAGCAAATATTCTAGCTCATAAAGTAGGGGCAATAAATGCTTGGGGTTATGATTTAAATGCGGCATGTTCAGGCTTTTTATTCGGACTAGCCACAGGATCTCAATTTATTGAATCAGGAAAACATAAAAAAGTATTAGTTGTTGGTGGCGATAAAATGTCGTCAATCATTAATTATAAAGACCGTACCAGCTGCATCATTTTTGGAGATGGTTGTGGTGCCGTATTACTTGAGCCAAATACTGAAGGATATGGAGTTATTGATTCCATCCTAAAAAGTGATGGTTCAGGCGGACCCTATCTTTGTCAGAAGGCGGGCGGATCGCTTAGACCTGCCAGCCATGAAACAGTAGATAATGATGAACATTTCTTACATCAAGAAGGTCAGGCAGTATTTAAATTTGCGGTTACCAATATGGCTGATGTTGCTGCAGAGATCATGGAAAAAAATAATCTAACTTCAGAAAATGTAGATTGGCTTGTTCCGCATCAAGCAAATAAGCGCATTATAGACGCTACAAGCAATCGTTGTGGCATTAATGCAGACAAAGTGATGATAAATATCGAAAAGTATGGGAATACAACGAATGGAACCATACCTTTGTGTTTATGGGAGTGGGAAAGCAAGCTTAAGAAAGGTGATAATCTTATCTTAGCTGCATTTGGAGGTGGCTTTACTTGGGGATCTTTATATCTTAAGTGGGCTTACTAAAAAATCAGGCTCTTTTTTAATATTTTTGTTATAATTATAAAATAGAATCCAAAACCTAAACTAAACAAAATGGATATTAAACAAATTCAGGAACTTATCAAATTTGTTTCCAAATCTGGAGTAAATGAAGTTTCACTTGAACAGAAAGAGTTTAAAATTACCATAAAAACCAATCAGCCACCGATTTTTGCAGCGAGTGCACCTGTACAGGCCGCTCCACAACTACCGGTTGCTGCTGCTACTGTGGCTACTGTAACAACCATTTCAGAGCCAAAAGCTGCAACACCAGCAAAAGAAGATGATTCAGCTTACCTGACTATCAAATCACCAATGATTGGTACATTCTACCGCTCATCTAGTCCGGATAAGCCATTATTAGTTAACGTTGGCGATGAAGTTAAAGCAGGGAAAGTGGTTTGTATCATTGAGGCAATGAAGCTTTTCAACGAAATCGAATCTGAAATTTCAGGTCGTATCGTAAAAGTATTAGTCGACAATGCTAGTCCGGTAGAATACGATCAGCCTCTATTTTTAGTTGAGCCTATCTAATTTGAAGAAATAATTTGAGAATTATAGACTAGGTAATAAATCCCTAATCAATAGTTCATCATTTTTCATCCTCAAATTATCAAAAGAAAAATTATGTTCAAAAAAATACTAATTGCAAATCGCGGTGAAATAGCTCTTCGAATCATTCGTACTTGTAAGGAGATGGGAATTAAAACCGTTGCTGTTTATTCAACAGCCGATCGCCATAGCCTACACGTTCGATTTGCTGATGAAGCCGTTTGTATCGGTCCGCCACCAAGTAAAGACTCTTACCTAAGCATTCCTAATATCATTTCTGCAGCAGAGTTAACCAATGCAGATGCCATCCATCCTGGATACGGATTTTTATCAGAAAACGCTAAATTTTCAGCTATCTGTAACGAGTATGGTATCAAATTTATTGGTGCTACCGCTGATCAGATTAATGGCATGGGTGATAAAGCATCCGCAAAGGAAACGATGAAGGAGGCAGGAGTGCCAACTATTCCGGGTTCTGAAGGACTATTAACTGATGTTAAAGAAGGTATTAAAATCGCAAACGAGATTAAATATCCAGTCATTTTAAAAGCTACAGCAGGTGGTGGCGGTCGCGGAATGCGCATCGTATGGAATGATGAAGAGTTTGAACCAGCATGGGATTCAGCTCGTCAAGAATCTGCCGCAGCATTTGGTAACGATGGCTTATACCTCGAAAAATATGTGGAAGATCCACGACACATTGAAATTCAAGTAATAGGTGATCAATTTGGTAAGGTATGTCATTTATCTGAACGCGATTGCTCCATTCAAAGACGTCATCAAAAATTAGTTGAAGAATCACCATCACCTTTTATGACTGATGAGCTGAGAGAACAAATGGGTGCTGCTGCAATTAAAGGAGCAATGGCTGTAAACTACGAAGGCGCAGGAACAGTTGAATTCTTAGTCGATAAGCACCGTAACTTCTACTTCATGGAGATGAATACCCGTATTCAAGTAGAACATCCTGTTACTGAGGAGGTTATAAACTTCGACTTAATTAAAGAGCAGATAAAAGTTGCTGCTGGTATTCCAATTTCAGGAAAGAATTATATTCCAGAAATGCACGCAATTGAATGCCGTATCAATGCAGAAGATCCATTTAACAATTTCAGACCTTCACCAGGATTAATCACTAATTTTCATTCACCAGGCGG
>NZ_JBIIPN010000181.1:0-4195 GCF_044342615.1 Daejeonella sp.
ACATCCAAGGATTTACAATTAATAAAGGCCTAATTAACAATTCACAAAAAGTTTTGCCTTTCAAAAAGATCCAATTTGTATCATGGAAAACAAATTGGTTAAGAAAGAAAATCTCCATGTACCTTTTTGAATTTCACACTATCGGTGGAGTTGAAGTAAAAAACAGCCTGAAAATTAATGCACCAATCACTTCTGAAACCGTCCTAAACAGATTAACAAGCACATATTACCCTAATTTACCGGTCAAATTCGAAAACAATTTGAGAATTGACAAATCCTATTGGATTAGAAAAACATTGATTAATGGCGTACTTCCCTCACTCATACTATTATTCCCTCTTCTTTATTATGTGGGAGAAAAGCATTTTCTTTTCTTAATACTAGCTTTACCGCTTTATCTATTCATAAATTATGGAATGTATAGAAAAAAATTTCTCTTTTCTTGGACAGATGAGCTAATCCATATTCATACTGGTGTATTTGGAGAGAAAACAAGCCTTTTGAGATGGGAAAAAATCCAGTCCGTTAAAATTAGACAAAACTTATTTCAGCAGAGTAAAACACTAGCCGACTTAGTAATTCATACTGCTGGAGGAACTATAATTGCACCATATATTCCAATAGAAGTTGCCAGAGAATTACAAAATATAGCTTTGTATAAAGTGGAGACTGACAGAAATAATTGGCATTAAAAATACAATGCTTGCATAGCAATCAGAAAAAATCTTAAATCAACATTAATCTATAAACAAGCTTAACACCTTATAATTTATTAAATACGTTTTTGAAAACCCTTTTTAAAAACTATATTTAATTATAAATTATAAAATATGAAGCAAATCCTATTTATTATTTCTTGCATTTTAATATCTACGAGTGTACAAGCACAGCGCACACAAAAACTTTTTAACGGTAAAGATTTAAGTGGCTGGACCATCCATGGTACCGAAAAATGGTATGTAGAAAATGGAAATTTAGTCTGCGAAAGTGGACCTGATAAAAAGTATGGATACCTTTCTACCGATAAAAAGTATAAAAATTTCATTTTGGAGTACGATTTCAAATTAGAAGCCAATGGAAATAGCGGGGTATTTATTCGATCATCCATTGAAGGAACAAAAATTAGCGGTTGGCAAGTTGAAGTTGCTCCTCCAGGAAACGGAACAGGTGGCATTTATGAATCATACGGTAGAGGCTGGTTAACAAAGCCTACAGCAGAAAAAGAAAGTAGTTTAAGTGCTGATGGCTGGAATAGAGGCAAAATTGAAGTAAACAATGATGAGATTACCACTTGGTTAAATGGCAATCAAATCTCAAATATAAAAGATGCGAAAATAGGCGCAGCAACTGGTTTTATTGCACTTCAAATTCATGATGGTGGCGGCATTAAAGTGCGATGGAAAAACATCCACTTGAAGGAAATCAAATAAAAAATTAAAGTATATAAAAATAAATAGCTTGATTAAATTAATATATCAAGCACAAAAAACAATCTCATAATATTAAATGAAAACAAATCCAGAATCATCTCGTAGAGGCTTTATAAAAAAATTAGCTACATCAACCGCTGCAGTAGCAGTTGGGAGCCAAGTACTTGCCGCAAGTCCTGAAAACAACAAAATAATTTCAATTCCAAAAAGATCAGATTTTAGTGTAAATGATCAAATAAACATTGCATTAATAGGTGCTGGAGGCATGGGCACGGGCGACGTAATGACCGCATTGATGGTACCCGGAGTTAAGATAGTAGCTGTATGCGATTTGTATGATGGTCGTTTAAGAGATGCCAAAACACGTTGGGGACAAGATATTTTCACTACAAGATCATATAAAGAAATTTTAAGTCGTGCTGATGTTGATGCAGTTATTATTGCTACTCCAGATCATTGGCACCAACAAATTTCTATTGATGCGATGAGAGCAGGAAAACATGTGTACTGCGAAAAACCAATGGTACATAGTATTGGTGAAGGACCTGCAGTGATTCAAGCACAAAAAGAAACTGGAAAAGTCTTTCAAGTTGGAAGTCAGGGTGTTTCATCATTAGGAAATGAAAAAGCGAAGGAATTATTAAAAGATGGAGCAATAGGGCAGCTTAACTTTGCAGAAGGCTTTTGGGCTCGACATTCGCCGGGAGGAGCATGGTCTTATCCAATTCCAGCGGATGCTTCTAAACAAACAGTTGATTGGGAGGCTTTTTTAAGTAACACCAGCAAACGTGATTTTGATGCAAAACGTTTTTTTAGATGGAGAAACTACCGTGATTATGGGACTGGTATGTCGGGTGATTTATTCGTTCACTTGTTCTCAAGTTTACACTTTATAACAGGCACCTATGGTCCAAATAAAATTTATTCTTCAGGCGGCCTAAGGTACTGGAAAGATGGCAGGGAGGTCCCTGATGTACTTCTAGGTATATTTGATTATCCTGAACAGGCTGAAGCACATCCAGCCTTTAACCTATCCTTAAGATGCAATTTTGTTGATGGAACAAGTGGTAATACTATTCTAAAACTTATCGGAAGTGAGGGAGCTATGGATATTGGTTGGGACAGCGTTACATTACGCAGAAACAAAAATTTCTCTAAGGATGATCCATTTTATATAGAGAGTATGAAAAACGCAGGAACGCCTCTTACCGATCGTAAGAGAATACTTCCACAAGAAGAATATACTTTTGCTGTTGAAAAAGGATATTTAGGAGCGCATTATGATCACTTCGCAAATTTTTTCAATGCTATCCGAACAAATACCAAGGTGGCTGAGGACGCTATTTTTGGATATCGTGCAGCAGCACCAGCATTATTATGTAATGATAGTTATAATAATGATACAGCTATTTTATGGAATCCTGAAAAAATGCAGTTAGTTAAAAAGTAATTGATATTTCACGTAAAAAAAGAAACCCGACCTAATTAAAATAGAGTCGGGTTTCTTTTTATATAAGAATAAAATTAACCAGCAATCCAACTAAATTTATATTCTAAAGAAGGATTTTTCATTCTTTCAGCGATTCTCAACAAACGATCAGGAAGATTTATTACGTAATCACGAGCACGTTCACCAGCTTCATTTAGATCACGTAATTTTTCAATTTGCCAATCCTCAATTAATGATTTCATAATCTGGACGTAATCTACAGCAGTATAAACACCTAATCGCTGAGCAGCATCTGTAAAGTGGCCAAAGGTTTGACCCATTTGTAAACCAACCTCACGAAGGAAGTGAGCTGGCATAACGATTTTATTACGCATCATATCCTCAAAAGCGATCATAGCTTCACTAGGATCAACCTCAAAAATACGAGACATAAAATCTCTATAAGCTTTAGCATGACGAGCTTCATCAGAAGCAATTACACCACACATTTTTGATAATAAGGTATCACCTTCTTGTTTAGCTAAGGTTGCAACTCTTCTATGAGAAATATTAGTAGCAATCTCCTGAAAAGAAGTATATATAAAGTTACGGTAAGGATCATGACCTGTACCAATATCAAAGCCATCAGCAATTAAATACTGTGTAGAAATCTCCATTTGGCGCATATTAACCCGACCAGAAAGGTATAAGTATTTATTAAGAAGATCGCCATGACGATTCTCTTCAGCAGTCCAATGTCTTACCCATTTCATCCAACCATTATCTTCATCTTTGGATATACCATCAACCATACTTAACCAAGACTCATAGGTAGGAAGAGCTTCTTCTGTAATGGTATCACCGATTAGAACGGCTACTAAATCATAAGAAAGAGCTTCGGCGTTTTCCTTAAGATCTTTGATTTCAGAAAAGAAAGTATCCCGAGTTGAATCAGGCAAAAAATCAGATGGTTGCCAATTCGTGTCAATAGGTTTTAAGTATTCATGCATATTCTCGAGCATATACTTTTCAATATGCACTAAAACTTCTCTACGAGATCCTATATTGATATTCATTTGATTAGATATTTGCCTAAAGATACAGATTAAGGCTGATTGATAGATAAAAAAATGTCGAAAAACTATAAAAAAAGACTTTTCTATGAAACATGTTACAAACAAAAAACCCTCATCAGTTTTAGCTGTGAGGGTTTTGTTTTAACAAAGCAAGGCTTTGTATAAAATTTGGCACCGACCTACTCTCCCACCTTTTACGGCAGTACCATTGGCTCTGGCGGGCTTAACTTCTCTGTTCGGAATGGGAAGAGGTGGACACC
>NZ_JBIIPN010000182.1:0-4194 GCF_044342615.1 Daejeonella sp.
ATTATTCCAGAGTCTTCCATTGATTTATAAGTCATTCCCAAACTGCGTAACATTTCAACCCTGCCTACTTCAAAAAATGTGGCATAATTACCGTAGTACATATAACCCATTTGGTCTGTATCAGCATATCGAACGCGTATTTTTGTAGTATGGATATACATTATTTTTTGATATTGCGCTCATTTAGAGCTTGTTGAAATTTCTTAGCATTAGTTAGGTGTTGCGATAGGGTAGAAGCATAATTGTGATAACCAGAAAAATCCTCTTTCGCACACATATAGATATAATCATGCTTCTCATAATTTAAAACAGCATCAATTGCATTTATACTAGGCATTGAAATTGGTCCGGGAGGTAATCCTTTGTTTAAGTATGTATTATAAGGTGAATTAATCCGTAAATGTTTATTTAATACTCTTCTAATTGTAAAATCATTAGCTGCAAATATTACTGTCGGGTCCGCTTCTAAGCGCATTCCCTTGATAAGTCTATTCATGTATAGTCCTGCAATTGTAGGCATCTCATTATCATTTAATGCTTCACCATCCACAATTGAAGCAAGGATACTGACTTCTATCGGACTCATATTTATTCCTTTAGCTTTTGATTTCCTTTCGTCATTCCAAAATTTGGTGTACTCTTCATGCATTCTTGTAAAAAACTCTTCAGCATCTGTATTCCAGTATATTTCATAAGAATTTGGAATGAATATGGTGTACACATTGTCGGTGTTAAAGCCAAATTTTTGAACATATTCAGTAGAATCTAGCAATTTTGATATTGAAGCTGAATCGCATTCTAATTTTTTTGAGACCATTCCAGCTAGGGTATGTTTAAGTCGCACATTTTGAAAAGATATCTTCACGGCTTCTTGATTTCCAGCTTTAAGCATGTTTATGAATGCTCTATTGCTCATTCCTTCTTGTAATCGATATCTACCTGGTTTAATTTTACCAGAATATTGCATGTTTTTGGCAGCATTAAGGAAAGAAAGTGTATCTCTTAAGGTATTCTCTGATTTTATTGTAGCATAAACATCATTGAAATCAGATCCTGTTTTGATGAATAAATATTCTTGTTTTCCGTTTATGTTCGGTTTAAAATATTGTAAATAATAGTTTAGTGCAGTTCCACCTAATACCAATATTAATATTAAACCTATTGCTAAAAGTGTTTTTGATTTAAAAGTCATTTATGTATCTGATTATTAATTATTTGTAGGCTAATTTGGTTCTAAAAATTCAATTTTCGTATTGCTAATAATCCACCAATCAAATTTCTAACATTTGTAAAACCCATATTTATTAGAGCTCTTTTGGCTGTTTCACTTCTCAAGCCACGTTGGCATATAACAATAATTTCCTTTTCTTTATCATAGTCAAGCTCATCAATTTCTCTCAATAATTTCCCTAAGGGGATATTTTCGCCTCCAACATTAAAAGTTAGATATTCAAGTTCTTCTCTAACATCAATTAATGTAAATGATGAAGAATCAGTATTGCGTTCTATAAATTCAACAGCTAAAATATCTTTCAAATTAATTTCCTCGTTTTAGAACTACATCAATTGAAGTGCCAATGCTCACCTTGTTTAAGGTATCATTTATAGCAGGAAATTGGTTAATTATTCTGGCATTAACGGAATCTGTAGCGCCTTCAAAAGTAACGTTTCCCAATATAAGTGAAGAACCTAAAAGCGCCATTCTTGCCTCGCTAAGGCTTAATCCCATTAAGTTTGGTATATCCACTTCGCTTGCGCCAAGTCCATCACCAAGAACCAAACTGATTTGTGATCCTTTCGGTATCTGTTGTCCTTTTCTGAGAATACTTCCATTAAAAATAGCCTCTAAAATTACATCTTTAGCAACATCAGATCGATAAGTAGTGTCACCAACTTTTAATTGATAATTATTAAGTATTGAACGAACTTCAATAAACGTTTTACCTTCAATATCAGGAAATTTAATGTTTGGAGCATCTTTTGTAACAATCAAATAAATGGTACGGTTTGATTTTACATTCGTATTTGGGTCAGGATCTTGTTCTACAACAACACCTGGACCTTGGTCAATTAAATAGATTGAATCATTTATTTGATATCTTAACCCTTGTTCTTCTAAAAGTTCAATGGCTTCGGCTAGGGGTAGGCCTTTTAGCTTCGGGACTGGTATTCCTTCGCCATGATGAGTGTAAAAACCCAGACTATAAAATAAGATGATTAGAAATGTTAATATAGATCCAACAGCAATAAGGAGGTTTTTACGAAATGTTTTTGTTCGTAAGTAGCTAAAAAATTTACTCATTGTATGATGGTTTTATTTATGGTTTATAAAACGATGTACGCTAATTAATTTATGCCTTAAAAGACAATTATCTTTCAAAAATAATTCAAAATAACCAATATCGAAGATAAATATTAGTCAGCTATATTATTAAATTGTTTAAAAATTTATCTTTGAAGCTATGAAAAGGAAAGTTGCATTAGTTACAGGAGGTTTTACCGGCGAGTCAGTAGTTTCATTTAAAAGTGCTGATTTTGTTGAATCACAGTTAGATAAATCTAAGTATGATGTCTTTAAGATAGTCGTTTTAAAAGATTCTTGGTATTATTTTGACGCTAGTTCCGCTAAACATTCTGTCGATAAAAATGATTTTTGTGTTCGTGTTAATAATGAAAAAATAAATTTCGACGTAGCTTTTATCATGTTACATGGTTCGCCAGGTGAAGATGGCAAGCTTCAAGGTTATTTTGATTTAATAGGCTTACCTTACACTAGTTGTGATGCTTTAACATCTTCATTAACAATGAATAAGGGCTATTCCAAGGCAATCGTTGATGGTATTAGCGGACTAAATATTGCTCGTTCAATTCAGTTATTTGAGAATTCGGAAAATTCAGAAAAGCAAGTATTAAGTAATTTAGTTTTGCCTTTATTTATTAAGCCTAATAATGGTGGAAGTAGTATTGGGATGAGTAAAGTTAAAGCTAACTCTGAACTTAAGGATGCATTAAATAAGGCATTTAATGAAGATCAACAAGTTTTGGTTGAAGAATTTGTAGAGGGTAGAGAGTTTTCAATTGGTGTTTATAAAACCAAAAATGGGATTCAAGTTTTACCAGCTACAGAAGTAATTCCAACTAATGATTTCTTCGATTTTGAGGCAAAATATACACCAGGCGCCACAGAAGAAATTACTCCAGGCAGAATGAATGAGGAAGAAAAATCTAGAGTAGAGCGAATTGTAACGGATGTTTACCTTAAACTCAATTGCAAGGGAATGGTTAGAATAGATTATTTCTTACAAAAAGATACCTCAAATTTCTATTTTATTGAAATTAATACGATTCCAGGTCAAACAGCACAAAGTTTTATTCCACAGCAAGTACGTGCAGCAGGACTAAATATTAGTGAATTTTACGGTAATTTGGTAGAAATGGCTTTAAATAATCATGTTTAATATTCTAAATTGAATATTTTAGAATCATTTCTTCTGAAACTTTTACGCTTCTGCCAGTTTTGATATCAATCATAACATAATCAAACCAACCATCGCAGGCAACTTTGCCTGTTTTTAGGATTGTAATTTCAAATTTAACACGACAACCTTTGTCGTTTATGGTTTCAATGCCAGTCTGGACTGCAAAACGATCACCTAATCCAAGTGGTCGTTTATAATCTACAAAGGCAGAACGCACAACCCAGCCAAAACCCTGACTAAGGAATTCTTCCATCGACATCTTATAATAAGTTTCCATTTGCTCATACCTAGCAGCTAGTACATAATCAAAATAGGTACTATTATGAACATGATTAAACATATCGATATCATCGGGCCTAACCTTAAATTCACTTGTAAACTGGCTGTATTTAATTTCGTTTTCCATTGTGGCAAAAATCGAAACAATAAATGGGATTAGGAAATGGAGTGAGATATTAGAGGGGAGATATGAGATTTGAGATATGAGATAATAGATATGAGACATTTTTTTGTAATGGTCATTTGAATGCACCATTAAATCGTTTTACATTACTCATAATTCCTTAATCTATATTCTTTGTTTCTTATTCTAAGTATAGTTATGCCACATAAAATATTCATAAAAAAACTATATTCTTTGAAATTAACTAACAAACATCTATCTTTGCAGCTAATTAATTAATTATTAACAGCTTTAATATTATTCACGTAATGT
>NZ_JBIIPN010000183.1:0-4185 GCF_044342615.1 Daejeonella sp.
GTATCAAAAAGGCGAAGAATATCTAAATATAGTTATTTTTGACAAGCCAAATTTGGTAAAATAAATCCTTTAAAATAAACATGGCACGTGCTCGATTAAATAGTGGTAACGCTCAAGCGGAAGAACTTCCTAAAGCTAAAATTAATAAGGAAAGTTTAAAGCAAGTAATGAGGTTATTGCTTTATCTAAAACCATATAGAACAAAGTTTTTTTTAGGATTAGCTTGCCTAATTTTCTCAAGCGCTAGTTCGTTTTTATTCCCATTATTGATGGGTCGATTAATAGGCTCGGGAGCGCAAACAGCTCAAGGTGGTAAAATGGTACCCAATGAGATACTTGATGTTTTTCCTACTGAAATAAATACAGTTGCATTAACACTACTTGGAGTATTATTTATTCAAGCAATTTTCTCTTTTTATCGTATTAATTGGTTTGTAGAAGTAGCTGAAAAAGGACTTGCAGATATTAGAAGAGACACCTATCATAAATTGATAACCTTACCAATGAATTTTTTCTCGCAAAGAAGAGTTGGTGAACTAAATAGTAGACTATCAGCTGATTTATCACAAATTCAGGATGCCATAACAACAACCTTGGCTGAAATGATAAGACAGGTAATCATTTTTACAGGTGGGATTATTTTTCTTGTTCTAGTTTCGGGCAAACTGACATTGATGCTGCTTGCCGTTTTACCAATATTAGTCGCCGTAGCTGTGATTTTCGGGCGCTTTATTAGAAAAATAAGCCGACAAGCACAAGATAAACTTGCAGAATCAAATACTATAGTTGAAGAGACACTTCAGGGAATTTCAAATGTAAAAGCCTTTGTTAATGAAGCATTTGAGGTAGGAAGATACAATAAAAGTATTCGTGAGGTAGTTAAAATAGCCATGCGTGGAGCTAAATTTAGAGGTGTATTTGCTTCATTTATAGTATTTTGTTTATTTGGAACTATAGTTTCTGTTGTTTGGTACGGCTCTCATCTTGTTCAAATCGGAGAAATTAGCATTGCTAGTATGTTTACCTTCATTTTACTATCTACCTTTGTTGGCGCAGCAATGGGAAGTTTTCCTGAACTCTATGCAACTATGCAAAAGGCATTTGGAGCTAGTGAAAGGGTGTTAGAGATACTGGAAGAAGAGAATGAACCTATTTCAATGAATGATAAAAACAATGTCGTAATACATAAAATATCAGGAAATTTAGAGTTTAATAATGTAGTATTTGCTTATCCATCCAGGAAAGAAATTACTGTTTTAAATGGTGTTTCTTTTCATGCTAAAATGGGTGAGAAAGTCGCAATTATTGGCCCTAGTGGTGCTGGAAAGTCGACAATTGCCGGACTTATACTACGCTTTTATGAAACACAAAGTGGTCAATTGTTATTTGATGGAAAGCCATCAACAGATTTCTCATTAACAGACATCAGGAATCAGGTGGCAATTGTTCCTCAAGATGTTTTACTATTTGGTGGTACCATCCGTGAAAATATTGCTTATGGAAGATTGAATGCTAGTGAAGAAGATATTTTGATTGCTGCCAAACGAGCAAATGCACATGAATTTATAGAGGGCTTTCCTGAGGGATATGATACTTTGGTTGGTGAAAGAGGTGTTAAGCTTTCTGGAGGCCAAAGACAAAGAATTGCCATTGCTAGAGCTCTTTTAAAGGATCCAGCATTATTAATTCTTGATGAGGCAACATCTTCATTAGATTCAGAATCAGAACGTTTAGTTCAAGAAGCACTTGAAGAATTAATGAAAAATAGAACTTCTATAATTATCGCCCATAGATTATCTACTATTCGTGAAGCAGACAAAATCATTGTTCTTGAAAAAGGAAAAGTTGTTGAAAGCGGAAATCATTCAGAATTAATGAAAAATAAAAGTGGATTGTATCGTTATTTATCTGAGCTACAATTAGATAATCAGGATAATAAAACAGAGTAATCCTAAATTAACTCTATTTTAAGTCTAAACACATAAATATATATCTATGAATTTAAGCATTTGGGGTGCTGCTAGGCAAGTTACAGGTAGTATGCATCTATTGGAGACAGATGGCTATAAAATCCTTATTGATTGTGGTTTAGATTACGAAAAAGACACTTGGATTGAAGAAAATGAACAATTTCCATTTCAACCTACTGAAATAAATTTAGTAGTATTAACTCATGCGCATATCGATCATTCGGGTAATTTACCTACTCTAGTCCGTTTTGGTTTCGAAGGTCAAATATTATGCACCTCTCCTACAGCAGATTTAACTGAATTACTTCTATTAGACTCCGTCAATATATTTCTTAATAAACAACGTAAAAATCGCAAGGGAAAAAGAGGATTTTCAGCTGGGCCTAAGCCTCTTTATCTTCAAAAACATGTGATGGAAACGGTTGATCGTTTTGTAACGATTGCTTTTAATAAAGCGTTTCGTATCAACGGACAAATAAGTCTTACGTTCATTCCTGTGGGACATTTATTGGGTGCCGCAGCTGCTATTTTTACTATTGAAGAACACGGAATTAAGAAAACAATTGCTTTTAGTGGTGATCTCGGAAGAAAAAATTACCCTGTATTAAGGGATCCTGAAACATTACCTGAAGTTGATTACCTCGTATGTGAATCTACTTATGGTGGCAGAATGCATAAAGCCACTCAAAGTGTTGATGAATTGTTAACTGAAACCATACTTGAAACTTGCGTTAAGTCACCCGGCCGACTCATCATACCTGCATTTAGTGTAGGAAGAACTCAAGCTTTAGTATATTCATTGAATAAAATATTCAAAAAAGGACTTATACCTAAAGTTAAAGTCTTTGTTGATAGTCCCATGGCTACATACGCCACTGATATTTTTAGAAAGCATCATCATTTAGTAAGTGATGAAGCACAAGAATTTTATAAAAACTCAGGTGATGAATTTGAGTTTGATAATCTCGAGTATATACAGGATATGAATGCGAGTAAGGCCATATCTAATTATTATGAACCCTGTATTATTATTTCTTCGGCAGGAATGCTTGAAGGAGGTCGAATTCAAGATCATTTATATTATAACATCTCAAATTACTATTGTACGATTTTATTTATTGGATATTGTTCAAAGGGCACATTGGGACATCGATTACTTCGCGGAGACCCAATTATCAATTTAAGGCATCGAGAATTATCAGTTTTTGCCACCATAAAACAAACAGACCTTTTTAGTGGTCATGGTGATCATAATGATTTGGTAAATTTTGTAAAGCAACAGGATCCTCAAAAACTAAAAAAAGTCTTTTTAGTCCATGGAGAAATGAGTTCATTAGAAAGTTTAAGTCAGGCATTAAACGACAATCACTATCAAGTAGAAATAGCAAAAAGAGGCTTAAAATATCAGCTAGATTAAATCAATTAATTTGATGAATTAAGAGACCAACATCAAATTTAGGCTCAAACCAAGTAGATTTAGGTGGCATAACCTCCCCTGCATCAGCCACTTCCATAAGTTGATCAATACCTGTGGGATATAAAGTAAATGCGATAGCATATTCACCACTATCTACAAGAGTAATTAAATCATTTATAGGTAATAATCCTCCCCTATAGTTAATTCTTGAATCCGTTCTAGGGTTTTTAATCTCGAAAATGGGAGCTAAAATATAATCTTGTAATATAGATACATCTAACTTTGAAAGTGGATTACAACTATTTGTAATTTCATATTTAGCACTTAATTGGTACCAATTTCCAGCTAAATACATACCAAATACATGATTATTACTTGGTTGAACCACATTTAAAGATTGAATAATATCGAAATGTTGAGAAATTAAACTAATTACTTTATCAATTGATAATCCATTTAGATCCTTCAATAATCTATTGAATCCATATACCTTTAATTGATCTGTACTCATATATATTGAGGTAAAGAAGTTATATTCCTCATCTCCCTGATGTTTAAGATTTAGTTTTCGTCTTTGAATTCCCAATAAAGAAGTGGCAGCTGCCCTATGGTGACCATCAGCTATATATGTTGAAGATAATTTAGAGAATTCATCAACCAAAATAAATAAGATTTTCTCATCATCAATTTTCCATAAGCGATGTTCTGTATTTTCTTTATTGAAAGTTATATCTGCCTGATTTTCAGTGACATTAGATATAATAACATCAATTGCTAATACAGGTTTATAAGTAATTA
>NZ_JBIIPN010000066.1:0-13860 GCF_044342615.1 Daejeonella sp.
CGAAAATTTGTGTATTTCTGCGGCCGAGAAATGCTAGCTCCCGCAGAGTTAGCAGATGAGCGCAGAGAAGCATTTAGTGTTCTGAAAGTATGGATTATGAGAAAGAATACACCAAAAATTCCCCATATTTCCAAATCAAAACACTAAATGTGTTTTCCTTACGCTAGGTTAAAACTGTACAACAGCGCTTCTGTTTTAGTAGAAAATCAATTTTGCAATCGATGGAAAATCTACGGACAGCAAGGATAAATCAATTCCGTATCAATTCTCAACTGATGAATAAATTATACCAATAATAAATGTGTGAACTTGTGTTATCACACGAATAACACGAAATATTTACCTCTTTGAAATATTTAAATTATTTTTAAAAATTATAACAAATCATATAAGCTATTGAATTCATTAAATACATTGTTCGTATAAAAAATCAAACTATGAAAAATCTATATTTTATTTTAATTTTTATAGTTCTTAATGCCTGTCAAAAATCAGATGATGGAAAAGTTGAAGTTATTCCACTGCCACCAACAGAATTAAAAGCTACGGTAATTTCTAAAGATCAAGTTGATTTAACGTGGAAAGACAACTCTACCAATGAAACTGGATTTAAAATTGAGCGAAAGACTGATGCAGGTAATTTTACGGAAATTGGTACTATTGCTCTAGATGTTACAACATTTTCTGATAAAACAGTAGACCTTAATACAAATTACACCTACAGGGTTTACAGCTTTAATCAGGTAGGGAAATCACTCTCATATTCAAATGAGTTCAGTATTAAAACTATTAATGTCCCAACATTAACCACATTTCAAACATCTTCTATTTCACATCAAGATGCAAGCTCAGGTGGTCACATTACTTCAGATGGCGGTTCAGTTGTTACTGCAAATGGTGTGGTTTGGGATACTTCCACTAACCCTACAATTTCACTAAGTACAAAAACAACTGAACCAATTTTTGGAAACTTTAAAAGTTCAATTACAGGGCTTAAAGCATTAACTAAATATTATGTAAGAGCATATGCCACAAATACAGCAGGAACAGGTTATGGAAATGAGTTGTCTTTTACGACTGATGCGTATGTTATAGCGCCAACATTAACAACTAACACAATCTCAGATATTCTCAGTAATAGTGTCAAATCAGGAGGTAACATCAGTGCTGATGGGGGGGCAGCTATTACTTCAAGAGGTGTGGTTTGGGGTACTTCCACTAATCCAAGAACCAATTTAAGTACAAAAACAACTGACGGTACAGGTTCAGGGT
The DNA here is from genome assembly GCF_044342615.1 of Daejeonella sp. GTDB lineage: Bacteria > Bacteroidota > Bacteroidia > Sphingobacteriales > Sphingobacteriaceae > Daejeonella. The sequence goes on from NZ_JBIIPN010000066.1 coordinate 1,273, forward strand.
CATTTCAAAGTTCAATTTCAGGACTTAAAGAAAATACTAAATATTATTTAAGGGCCTACGCAATAAATAGTCATTGGATAGGTTATGGGAATGAAGTTTCTTTTACTACTCCTCCTGCGAATTCTTTTACTTTTAATACAGTAATTGGAGCAAATAAAAGAATTTGGATGGATAGAAATTTAGGTGCTAGTAGAGTTGCAACCAGCATGACCGATAAAGATAGTTATGGGGATTTATACCAATGGGGCAGAGCTAAAGATGGCCATGAAGTTAGGACATCCCCTATTGTTTACAGTACCTCAAACACCGATAAGCCAGGAAATAGTTCTTACATTGTGCATTCAACTCCTAATCCTAATTTATATTCAGGTGATTGGCGTATCCCAAAAAACGACAATTTATGGCAAGGAGTAAACGGGATAAACAACCCATGTCCTGCTGGTTATCGCTTACCTACAGCAGCAGAATGGGAAGTTGAAATCTCAAGCTGGAGTAGTCAGGATGGCATGGGAGCGTTTAACTCCCCCCTAAAATTACCAATGGCGGGCGAACGTTTCAGAGCTGATGGTAGTTTGGGACGCGCCAATGGAACTGGCGGTTCATATTGGTCAAGTACTATTGGTGATCTTTATTATCAAAGTAAGTCTACAAAAAACGGCGTTTATGATCTCAAATTTTTTTATCATCCTAATGTACCTGGTAAGACGGATTTATATTTAGAGCCAGGGTCAGGGTTTAGAGGGAATGGCCAATCATGTCGCTGCATTAAAGATTAATTTATTTGAGAAGCTTAAACTATATCCATTGCTTTGTAAGCCATAAGCGCAAAGTGGACTAAATTTAAAAAAACTAATTTCTCAAATTTTAAATAAATTATTGTTCACAGACCTAGTGCCCACCAGCACTGGGTTTTTTATTTCACAATCATGATAACAGAAACATTATCAGAAATAAATTTAAGCTATAAACCAGGTTTATTCAGCTCTAGAATAATTAATGATTCAACTATGGAATTCTATATTTTAGGCACATTATTCCCTCAATACATAATAATCTTACAGGGACAATTGCATTTGTAGAAGCTCTGAATAAGCAAAAGGAATGTAAGATTATGTGTTGAGTGCTAAATCAGCCGCTAACGTATTATTATCAGTTTATAATTATTAATACTGCTTGATATTTATGTGAATTTGAGTGAATTCACCTAAATCACATGAAATATTTAATTAAACGCTAATCTATTTCATATAATTGAAGAATCTGTTAATCTATTGAGCTTTTTAGATTTGGTAAATATTCAAAGCCAATTACTATATGTTATTAAAATGAAGGGTATAATTAATTTTTTTAATTTTTTTTGGGGCTTTATTGTTTATTTAACAAAAAGAAACACATAAAAAATCCATTTCAATATTTTCACCTTTGTATTTCTACTAGTTTATATTTTTCGCGGCCAAGGAAATATTAATAGTATAACTTTCTATGTTAGTTTAATAATAACCTCTCCTCTGTCCATAGAGTACAGCTCAGCGTCTCTCTGCGAGAGCATTTTTTCACAAAGAACAAATTTTTATTCCGTTTTATAAATTTTGGTCACTCTGCGAAAATTCGCGTAAATCTGTGGGCGACAAAAGATAGATCCTGCAGATTTAGCAGAAGAGCGCAAATCTTTTTCAAACTTTTCAAATCAGGAAAATCAGCGAGTAACTATGTATTGACAGCGGGAAGATTGCTTCCGCATAATGAGCACAAAATCAGGCATAGTGAGCTCAATCAATTCCATATTTTAGCACTTAATTATTATGTGATTTTATGTGATTACATATTAACTCACACGATTCACATGAATTATTTTGGCTACTATTTTTAATGTTTTTAGGTTTGAGTAATTATTAATCACAATTTAATTATACCTTATTATGAAAACATTATTAAAGTCATCCATTGTATTAATTGTTTTTTCTCTGTCAATTATTTTATTCAATATCAGTTGTGAGAAAAAAGCAGAAGCTCAACCTAATACTACTGTCGCGGCTGCGCAAAATGTAGGTTTAGTCTTTTTTAGAAAAGATGGTGATAAAGACAACGAATTTTGGAAAGCCAATTATGATGGCACTAATCAAGTTAAAATAACAGTTGCATCTGTACCTGCCGGGATGGAGTTTGATACTGTATCTATCAGAGTTTCACCTGATGGCAAAAAAGTATTTTTTAATTTATATAGTGCAAGCTTGAATCAGCAAAACATGTATAGCTGCAATATTGATGGCACTGGAATAACAAAAATCATTGATAAAGTTGATGAGATATACCAAGCTATTTAATCGCCATTAAATTCGATTTAAGCTAAATACTTCATTTTTAATAGGGGTATTCAGCTTTTACCGACAGGGATGTGGGTTGGTAAGATGCAAAAAACCGACCATAGGTCAATTTTCTAGTTATAAATTAACCCAGTGTTTAATCGCACTGGGTTTTTATTTGTTTGAAAATGCCATTTTCTCATAAAAAAAATTCCTGCAGATTAACGCACAAGAACTTCTATTCTGTATTAGCTCATGCCTTTATTTTTACAATCCATCTCACAGTAATAAACCATAATTGCTAATTAATTCCCCATTTTTGTTACTTTAGGACTATATTTTTAAATAACAAGCAACATTCCTTACATGAAAAAAGTTCTTATTGCCCTTATTTGCTTCTTAGTTTTTGAGAAGAGTTTTGCTCAAAAAAAATTCCCAATTATTCCAATACCCACACAAATTATTCCCCTTAGTGGCGAATTTCTAGTGAGTAAAAATACTGTAATTCAAGACTTTACTAAAAGCGATGCGGTAAAAACAGCTCTAATTCCATTGCAGAATAAAATTGTTGAAGGTATAGGTGTGCCGTTGAAAAATAGTAATCTGGCTTCATCAAAAAGCACTATTCAAATTAGACTTAACAATCAAATTGTTAATCCTGAGGCTTATGAAATGGAGATTAAACCCGCACAAATCACCATTAAAGCAAAGACATCAGCGGGTGTTTTTTATGCCGTTCAATCTTTAATTCAGATTATGAGTCCGGCAGCTAAGAATACCCTAAGCATACCAAGCGCCACCATTATAGATTCTCCAAGATTCCCATACAGGGGCATGATGCTCGATGTTTCACGCCATTTTATGCCTCTTGATTTTCTTAAAAAATATATTGATGAGCTTGCGCGATTAAAAATTAATCGTTTCCATTGGCATTTGAGCGACGGACAAGCATTTCGTTTTGAAAGTAAAAAATATCCGCTTTTACATTATGCTAAATCTTCCAAATGGCCTACTAATGAAGGTTTTTATACGCAAGAGGAGATGAAGTCTTTAGTCAAGTATGCTCAAGATCGTGCCATTACCATCATTCCTGAAATTGATGTACCAGGGCATTCAGAGGCGCTTTTAGAAGCATATCCGGAATATGGATGTGTGGATAGTTTAGGAAATACGTTCAAGCTTCAAGCTGAGATGTGTCCCAACGATAAAACGATTGCCTTCGTCAAAAATATTTTAGATGAGGTGATGGAAGTTTTCCCAAGTAAAGACATTCACATCGGTGGAGATGAAGCAAGTAAGGCCAATTGGAAAAATTGTCCGGTTTGTAAAAAACGCATGATGGACTTAAACTTGACTCATGTAGATGAATTGCAAAGTAAGTTTATCTCAAGCTTAGATCAATATATCAAAGATAAGGGTCGTAAAATGATTGGTTGGGATGAGATTATGGAGGGTGGATTAGCGCCAAATGCAACCGTTATGGCTTGGCGAGGTTCAGAACATGGCGCTACAGCGGCTAAAATCAAGCATCAGGTAATTATGTCGCCTACCTCACATTGTTATTTTGATTATTATCAATCAGATAATCCGAATGAACCAAAGGCATTTAATGGTTATATTAATTTAGAAAGAATTTACAGCTTTGAGCCACTTCCTAGCGAGTTAACGGAGGAAGAAAAATCTTATATTTTGGGTGCGCAGGCAAACTTGTGGACCGAACAAGTGGCAACAGGATCACATGCCGAATACATGACTTTTCCGAGAGCACTTGCTTTGGCAGAGGTAGCTTGGTCCAATCCTAATCAGAAAAGTTTTAGCGAATTTTTAACTAGGTTGCCAGCCTATCTAAGCGGATTAAGCCAGAGAAAAGTGAATTTTGCCAAGCATTTTTATGAGATTAAATCGAGCATCGTTCAAGATCCCGACCGTTCTTTAAAAGTAGTTTTAACTGCTAATAACAATAATTTGCCGCTTTATTATACTTTGGATGGGACTAGTCCGACGATAAACTCACCCATATACCAAGGGCCAATCAGTATAAAAAAGGCAAGTATTCTTAAAGTTGCTTCAGTAATGAATAATGAAATGGTTGATGAAACTATCAGTGAATTAACTATTAATAAGGCGAGTGGTGTTCCTGTAACTTTGAGTGAAGCCCCAAGTAAATATTATAATAAAGGGGGTAATCAGGCCCTTACTAATGGCGTTTTGGGTTCATCAAGACGTTTCAATGATAGTGAATGGTTGGGCTGGTCGAGAGCAGGTGTTGAAGCTAATCTTGATTTAAGTATGTCGGAGATAATTTCCAATATCACTTTACGCTTCTTTCATCAACCCTCAAGCTGGGTCTGGATGCCCAAGAAAGTCGAAATTTGGGGCTCTACTGATGGTGTAAATTATTCGATTTTGAAGGAAGAACTGATGACTATTCCGAATAAAGAGGGTGCAGCTGATGTATCGATTCAAATTCCACAGCGTGAGATTAGATATTTGAAGGCTAAGGTTGAATCTGGCGGACTAATACCTGAGAATAATCCAGGTGCTGGTACTCAATCTTGGTTTTTTGTTGATGAGATTTCAGTAAATTAAGATTTATAAATTTTGGAGAGGCCCGCTTTATGAAAGCGGGCCTTTTTTGTGAATGAATTGATGTCCGTTTGATTTAATATCATGAGGTTTATTCATGCTTCATATTTACAGAATTTAGGAAGCTAAGATTGGCATGTTCGAAATAACGATATGATTGATTGACGTTAGGAGAATACATATTTATAAATCTTAACGTCATTATTTAGCAGGAATCCCAGCACAGTCTTTTCCTAACCTTTCTTCCGCCTTGGCTGGTGCGGCAATGATTTACCCTGCCCCAGCACTACCTTTCATAGCATCAGACGCAGCGGTGGCTTTTTGTTTCTTTTCAGCTATTGGAAAAGAAAAGCACACCCTTTCATAGCATCACACGCAGCGGTGGCATTTAATCGAATTGATTTATTGTTTTTTAAATGCTCTAATTGTCTCGGCGAAGGGGCACGGCTTGGTCCTTTTTTGCTATAGAAAAAGGAAAGGCACCGCGGCTATGATCGGAAATTTATACTAATCACCCTGATAAATATCAAATCACTATCTTAGCTAAAAAAACACATAAATTATGTCGAAGACAAAATTAACCATCAACAATAACGGTTCGGTAAAGATAGAAGGCGATTTTGAGATCGTAGATAGAAATGGAGATGCTTATGGTCTTCAAGGAAGGACTGTAATTGGAATTTGCCGCTGCGGACTTTCCAAGAACAAACCTTTTTGTGATGGCGCTCATAATGGTCACTTCGAGCATGAAGCCATTGCTTTTGACCTTCCACCAAAGAAGGTGTAATTTTCTATCTTAACGCATTAGCCCCTTAAATTAGGGGCTTTTTTGTTGTCCCTGAACATTTCGGACTCTTTTTTGTTTATCTGGTATAATTAATAAAGGAACCATGAAAACAATTAAAAAAGTATCGCTATTGCTACTGATAGTAGTCCTAGGTCAGGCTTGTGTAAGTAAAAAGAAGTACAATACGCTACAATCCAATTATGACAGTCTGAATGTAAATACCGAATCTATCATTGAGAAATTTCGGATTAGTCAGCAGCGACTAAATCTATCTGAAGAACGTGTAAAAGGCCTGGAAGAGCAACTCGCATCCGAAAAATCGAACCTTTTACAACTTCAAAAAGCTCTTGATAAATGTTTAACATCTACAGGTCAGGGGAATGTGAATATTTCCAAGCTAGTAGATGAGATAAATGCCTCAAATAAATACATCAAACAATTGGTGGATTCAAAGAACAAGAGCGATTCGCTTAACTTGCTCTTAACCAATAATTTAACACGATCTTTAAGTCGCGAAGAATTGAAAGATGTAGATGTACAAGTTCTCAAGGGCGTGGTTTATATCTCCCTATCCGACAATATGTTATACCGTTCTGGAAGTTATATGATTTCGGAAACTGCAGGAGATGTGCTCAGTAAAATCGCTAAAATTATTAAAGATTATAAAGGCTATGATGTGCTGATTGAGGGAAATACAGATAATGTGCCTATAAATATGGTAAATATACGAAATAATTGGGACTTAAGCGCATTGAGGGGCTCTTCGGTGGTGCAGGCGCTGCAAAATCAATATGCTGTTGATCCCAAACGACTTACCGTTGGAGGGCGTGGCGAGTATAATCCAATAGCTAGCAATGATACCGAAATGGGTAAAGCTAAAAACAGAAGGACTCAAATTATTATCACTCCGAGTTTAGATCAGTTTATGGAATTGATTGAAAAGGCTCCGGCTGAATCTTCGAAATAATTCTGATAAATCCCTCTACATGTATTTTATGCTTTAGAGGGATTTTTTTGCTTCATTTAGCTTTTTATTTTCAGCCTTTATGGAATGTGGATAATGTAAATTATTGATTGGCAATAAGATGTATTAATTTTTATTTGCAATTTTATAGCTAATTAACAATTGATTGTATATTCGTTTTATAAAAAGCAATTAGATATGTCTGCAGAAGTTAACATTCCACGCCTAGATTTACATGATTATACTAAGGGTAGTGCTGAACAGAGAAAGCAATTTTCGGATGCTATTTGCAAAGCATTTAATGATACTGGTTTTGTAACCATTGCCAATCATGGCATGACTAGGGAGTTGATGGATGAGCTTTATGCCGAAGTAAAACGCTTTTTCGGTCTCGCAGAAGAGCAAAAATTGAAATATGAAGTCCCAGGGCTTGCCGGACAACGCGGCTATACCAGCAAAGGTAGGGAGAAGGCGAAAGACTCAAAAACACCTGATTTGAAGGAGTTTTGGCAAAGTGGACAAGTAGTTACAGATGGAGATGCGATTAAAAGTGAGTACCCTGATAATGTGATGGTAGAAGAGTTGCCCGGCTTCAATAACATTACGCGTGAGGTTTATCAGCGCTTAGAGGAGGCAGGTAAGCATTTATTGCGTGCCATTGCTGTTTATTTAAATTTACCTGAAAATTATTTCGATGAAAAGGTTCATAATGGAAACTCTATTTTAAGAGCCATACATTATTTCCCGATTGTTGATCCAGATAGCTTGCCTGCAGACGCAGTTCGTGCGGGTGCTCATGAAGATATTAACTTAATTACCTTGCTTATTGGTGCTAGCGCCGATGGTTTAGAGGTTTTAACCCGTGATGGCAATTGGTTTGCTGTGAAAGCCAATGCAGAAGATATCGTGGTAAATGTGGGTGACATGTTACAACGCCTCACTAATAATAAATTGAAATCTACGACACATCGTGTGGTAAATCCACCACGTGAATTAATGAAAAACTCTCGTTATTCGGTGCCATTTTTCTTGCATCCAAAAAGCACTATGGACCTTACCGCACTTGATTCTTGTATTGATGCGCAAACCCCAAAGGCTTATACAGATATTACGGCAGGAGAGTATCTAGATGAAAGATTGAGAGAGATAGGGTTGAAGATGTAGTTCCTGGTCAAGCCAGGAAGGACAAAAGAGGTCAAGCTCGGAAAAACAAAGAGGTAATTGCGATTTGGTCGGTCCTCCGTTCGGTCCTCTGTTCGGTCCTCTGGTCGGTGTTGTCACCGTACCAGCACGTCACCGTACTAGCACGTTACCGTACCAGCACGTCACCGCGTACCAACGCATCACCGTACCAGCACGTCATTCTTAATCATTAGTATAATCTCTTGGATTTATTTCTGTTCGGTCCTCTGTTCGGTCCTCTGGTCGGTGTTGTCACCGTACCAGCACGTCACCGTACCAGCACGTCACCGCGTACCAACGCATCACCGTACCAGCACGTCATTCTTATTCATTAGTATAATCTCTTGGGTTTATTTCTGTTCGGTCCTCTGTTCGGTCCTCTGGTCGGTGTTGTCACCGTACCAGCACCTCACCTTACTAGCAAGTCACCGTACCAGCAAACCGTCATACCTTCACATCACGAGATGAAATCTAAACCGCTTACTAATTAAACATCGCCGTTTACACAATAAAAATTAGAATTTTAATGGGCTTTCTTATGTTTAATCATGAAACATGGGGACATTGAATTTTTCACTGCTACTTGCCTTAAATGGCAGAATTTACTAAACGATATAAAGCATAAGGAGATTATTCTTGATAGTTTAGCGTTTTTAGTTCATGAACAACGTATATGGCTTTATGGCTATGTTATTATGCCAAATCATCTCCATATAATTTGGCGTAAACAAGATAATTGGATTGAAAAAAATGTTCAACAGCAATTTCTTAAATTCACTGCACAACAGATTAAATTCAATCTTTTGGACACCAATCCTTCTCATTTGATGAACTATAAAAGCACCCAATTTGACCGAAAATTTCATTTTTGGGAGCGCAGGCCATTTAAAGCGAGAAATTATACAAGAGAAATTATAGAGCAAAAGTTAGATTATATCCATTTTAATCCAGTTAAGGCAGGTTTATGCATTTTTCCAGAGGATTATTTGTTTTCTTCTGCACCGTTTTATTATCAAAAGTCTAAAAACCCTATACTCACTCATTATATGGATCATCTTTAGAGTTTAATTGATAGAGAGGTGCTTTTATGGTACGGTGACAACACCGACCAAAGGAGCAATCATAGGTCTTTATTTACTCATTATATGAATCATCTCAAAGATTTTATTCATAGAGACCTTAATTGGTGGTACGGTGACAAGACCGACCACAGGCCCTGCTAAATTACAAATGTAGGCAGTAAAAATCTTACTTTCTCATTTCACTATTAATACTCTGCTCAAGCTCTACAGCCCGCTGAGTACCAATAATATAAACCAATCCATCACGGTCAGTTAATTTTACGGCATCTTTCCCCGAAGCATAAAAACGGATTGTGCCTTTCTGATGAAGGTTGTAAACAGGATTATTAATGAAATAGGTGCTGTAATTGCTTCGCTCTACTTTTACAATGCTGTTGAGGTCGATTTTTACCATTTTGGTAGTCCATAAACCATCAAGAATGATGCTTTTATTATAAACGGTTGTTTTAAAATGTAGAAGGAACATCATAATAACCGATGCAAGTAGAACTCCAAAGCCTACGACTAAAAACAAATCAGCATTTTGCTCGCGCCGTTCAGAGATATAATAAGCCGCAAAACAAAATAATACGATTACTAATCGGATGCTAATGCGGTTTGGATCACGCCCTAAAAATTGTTTTTCTAAAAATACCGCTTCTACTTCTTGCATATTATTTCAATTGCTCTAAGATAAATACTTTTTTTGTGTTCGGACTAATTTTGTAGGCTTCGCTGATTCGTAATCCTGCAATCCAAACAATATCTCCATTACCGTTTTCTAAAATAGCGATGTCTTTCTTGTGATTCAGACTAATTTTATGCTCAATAAAGAAGTCGCTCAGTTTTTTATTAACCTTCATGCCCAATGCTTGGAAGAAATCGCCATGCTGCCAACTTCTCATTTTTAATGGGAAGTTCAATAAGTCATAGTCGAGCTGTGCTAATTGAGCCTCTGCGCTTAATTTGAAATCTTCAATAGGACTAACCTTGATTGAAAATTGTTTTTCATTCCAATGGCATTCTTTTATATCATACCCAATAGCTATTGAATTTGGAATTGCGTTATTGATGCGGCTTAATAATATCCGGCCTCGATCGAGCAATAGCTCATGTGTAGCAGATCTAAATACTTTGCCTGCTTCACCATTCCATGAGCTGCTTAAATCGCTTAAAACGGGCTGGCTAAAGCCATAGGGGTTAAACAGCTCGTATAAAAGGGTGTTTAGCGGGACTAATTTCTGAATTTTTTCAAGATTTATTTCAAATTTATCTTCGGACAATTTTTTGAAAAGATCTATCCTGATTTCTTCTACACGCAGTTTAAGTAATGTTTCAAGCTCCTCAAAGCGTTTTCTGTTAGCTTCAAATGTCTGCTCGAGGCTCGGATTTAATTGTTTTAAAACCGGAATAACCTCCAGCCGAATTTTATTGCGCGCATATTTTACAGAGAGGTTTGAGCTGTCTTCACGGAATGGGAATGGGGGCATGGCTACAATCTCCTCGCGACTTAAAAACAAGATGGGGCGAATAATTTTGCCCTTTTTTGCTAAAATACCGTGTAGTCCCGCAATGCCTGTCCCGCGTGTTAAATTCAACAATATCGTTTCAACCACATCATTTTGATGATGCGCTAGGGCGATGTATTGATAATTGTTTGCTTCCCGAATAGTTTCTAGCCATTGATAGCGAAGATCGCGGGCAGCCATTTGAATGGAGACGTGATTTTGCTTAGCAAATGCCTTGGTGTCAAATTTTGTAACAAAAAAATCAACACCTAATTCTTTGGCCAAATTTGCTGTAAAAAGTTCATCTTCATCGGCTTCTTTTCCTCTCAATTGGAAATTACAGTGTGCAATTCCGAAATTATATCCTGCCAATTTGAACATTCGAGCCATCAGTACAGAATCGCGACCACCGCTCACAGCTAGCAATACAGGCTCTTTTTCATGAAAAAGGGCATGTTTTTTGATAAAATCTTGAAGTTGTTCTAGGGCCATCATTTGTTCAAAATTATTTAATTAAAAATCCTTAGCCAAAAAACTATTTTTGCATGGTGAGAATATTTCTAATATCCCTTTTATTAAGCGTATTTTCTGTAGCTACTTTTGCACAAGGGCAACAGATTGAAATTCGCTCGTCGGAATTGATCAAAGGCTTCCAGGCATCTGGTTTTGCAAGGATTATCCGCCCAGTTTTTGCTCAAGAAGGCTCTACTCTAGCTGCCGATAGTGCCGACTTTAATCAAGCATCCAATACTTTCGATGCCTATGGGCACGTGGTTATTACGCAGCCTTCCGGGACAGTTATTTATTCTGACCTTCTAAATTATAATGGGAATACAAAACTTGCTGTTCTCACAAACAATATTAGGTTAATTGATGGAGATGCTACCCTAACCACCAACAACCTGACTTATAATATGAATACTCGCATCGGGACTTATCTCGGTGGTGGGAAGATTGTTAACGGCAAAAATGTGCTAACAAGCAAGAATGGATATTATTTTGCCGCTACACGGGATGCATATTTTAGAGATAATGTAGTGCTTAACTCGCCCGATGCCATTATAAAAAACGATACTTTACGCTATAATTCGAATTCGAAAATTGCCTACTTCTATGGACCAACAGATATTTATGGTAAGGATGATACGCTCTACACCGAAAGTGGCACCTACAATACAAGCAATGATCAGGCGCGTTTCGGGAAAAATAATTTGTACCGTCAAGGTAGCAAATCATTAACTGGCGATAGCTTATTCTATGATCGTAAGGTAGGTTATGGTAAGGCTATTGGCCATGTAACCTTTAAGGATACCGTTGAAAAAGCGATATTGAAAGGAGGGCTCGGTGAATATAAAAAGGCAGATGAAAGCATATTAGTTACCCTGAACCCCTACCTTGTGATTATTACTGAAACCGACTCGGCGAAAGTTGATTCGATTTGGATGACAGCAGACACTTTATTTAGCAAGGTGATTTATGCACGTGATTTAATCCCATATAAGAAGGATACAATCATTCCCGATGCAGAAATTGCCGAAAAAGAGGAAGCCCCTCAAATAAATTCTAAGGATGCCATAAATCCGACAGCTTTAGATGGCAAAAATCAGACTCCTCCATTGCCAAGTGCAGCTGGAAATACGGAAACTGAGCTGAAGAATGATGTTCCTAAAAAGGAACTGGAAATCAAATCGCCAACCGATAAAATTCCACCGCCTGAAACTAAGAAGCCTAAAAAGCCTGTTTTAGCCAAAAATAAAATTCAGGATACTATAAAAGTTATTCCGGTAACAAAAGATTCTTTGAGTACTGATACCGTTCGCACTCGAATTGTCAGTGCATTCCATAACGCTAAAATATTTAAGTCCGATTTACAGGCCAAGGCCGATTCCATGTTCTTCAGCGATGCCGATTCTACGGTAAGGTGCTATGTGAGTCCGATTATTTGGGCCCAAGGCTCCCAACTTACTGGCGATACCGTGTACCTACAACTGAAAAATAAGAAGCTTGACAATATGCTTTTGCATCATAATAGCTTCATTGTGAATACAGAGGATGCCGATTCTACCAATTTTAATCAAATAAAGGGTAAGGTGATTACGGGTTATTTTCAGGATAATAAACTGAATAATATGTTTGTTGATGGCAATGCTGAGAGTATTTATTATTTGAAGGATGATACGGTTTATAGCGGACTTAA
>NZ_JBIIPN010000004.1:0-41407 GCF_044342615.1 Daejeonella sp.
GGCCGTTACTTTTCCATTTACGCGATTTTCTAAAAAAACTCCTGAACAAACGGGGATCGAAATAGGGGAGTATCTTAAGCAAAATGTTAAGGAAGTTGCTGATTTTAACGTAATTAAAGGTTTTTTAAATCTTTCTATTGTCGATTCCTACTGGGTTGACGAGTTGTTAAATCGTGTTCATAGTCAGTCTTTCGGGCAATTTCCTGCTAATGGACAAAAAGTAATGGTTGAATATTCTTCGCCAAATACCAATAAACCACTCCACTTGGGCCATGTTCGCAATAATTTACTAGGTTTCTCAGTTGCAGAAATTCTTTCAGCCAATGGTTATGAAGTTATAAAGGCTAATTTGGTGAATGATCGTGGGATACACATTTGTAAATCCATGCTCGCCTGGAAATTGTTTGGTAATGGAGAAACACCAGAAAGTAGCGGTTTAAAAGGGGATCACTTGGTTGGGAAGTATTATGTGATTTTTGATAAAGAATATAAAAAACAGATTGAGGCTTTGATTGGCGAGGGTCAGACTGAAGATGAAGCCAAAAAGAACGCCCCAGTTATTAAGGAAGCTCAAGAAATGCTCTTGAAATGGGAGTCGGCCGACCAAGAGGTCATTGATCTATGGAAAATGATGAACTCTTGGGTTTATGCAGGTTTTGACGTTACCTATAAGAAGCTTGGTGTTGATTTTAAAAAGTATTATTATGAATCAGATACCTATCTTTTAGGGAAGGATACCATTCAGGAAGGCTTAGATAAAGGTGTTTTCTATAAAAAAGATGATGGTTCTGTTTGGATAGATTTAACCGATGATGGTTTAGATCAGAAATTGGTTTTACGTGCTGATGGGACTTCCGTTTACATCACCCAGGATTTAGGTACAGCGCAATTGAAGTATGACGACTTTAAAATGGATAAGTCGATTTATGTGGTTGGAAATGAACAAGATTATCATTTTAAAGTTCTATTTCTGATTCTTCAAAAACTAGGTAAATCATGGGCTAATGGCTTATTTCATCTTTCTTATGGGATGGTTGATTTGCCATCAGGCAAAATGAAATCCCGCGAAGGAACTGTTGTTGATGCTGATGAATTAATGGACGACATGATTCAAACTGCTCAAGAAAGGACAGAAGAATTAGGTAAGGTTGAAGGTTTTACAGAGGAAGAAAAGAAAGACCTTTATAACATGATTGGTTTAGGCGCTTTAAAATTCTTCCTGCTAAAGGTTGAACCTAAAAAGCGATTATTGTTCGATCCTAACGAATCTATTGATTTTCAAGGACATACAGGGCCATTTATCCAATATACGCATGCCAGAATTTGTTCTGTTTTGGCTAAAGCTGATTATAAGAATAAAATTTCCGATAACTATTCAAATATATTAACTGCTCTTGAAAAGGATTTGATTGTCAATTTGGCTAAATATCCTGATGTAATATCCTCAGCAGCAAGAGAATATAGTCCCGCACACATTGCAAACTATGTTTTTGAACTTGCTAAACTTTTCAATAAGTTTTATCATGAAGAAAGCATTTTGAAAGCAGAAGACCCACAAGTTCGAAATTTCCGACTTGATTTAGCTGCAGCAACGGCGTCAATTATTAATAAATCGATGAAATTACTTGGGATAAAAGTCCCATCAAGAATGTAATAAACAACTGTTTTAATTCAAGGCGTCTTTTTAAGACGCCTTTTTTATTTAATAAATTTTTTTGCGATAGAAGGATCTTTAACACCATTGCTGTAATCGTAAAATCCTAAGCCAGATTTTACACCTAAATTTCCAGCAGTAACCATATTTACTAGTAGAGGGCAGGGTGCATATTTAGGATTTCCAAAACCTTGGTGTAAAACATTCATAATTGCTAGGCAAACGTCTAAGCCTATAAAGTCGGCTAATTGTAGCGGACCCATAGGGTGGGCCATACCCAATTTCATGACGGTATCTATTTCATTAACACCTGCAACACCTTCATATAAAGAATAAATAGCTTCGTTAATCATGGGCATGAGTATGCGATTAGCTACAAATCCGGGGTAATCATTTACCTCAACTGGTATTTTATTCAGCTTAGTGGCAAGGTTCATTATTGTTTCTGTCACCTCATCAGAAGTTGAATATCCACGAATAACCTCTACTAATTTCATCACAGGAACGGGATTCATGAAGTGCATGCCAATTACCCTATCGGCACGATTGGTAACCGATGCGATTTTCCCAATAGATATAGATGAAGTATTAGAAGCTAAAATGGCTGCTTTCTTACAATATTGGTCTAAGTTTTTAAAAATTTCGAGCTTAATGGATAAGTTTTCAGTTGCTGCTTCAATAACAAGATCTGAGTTTTCAACTCCAGATTTAGTATCTGTGAAGGTTTGTATGTTTTTAAGAGCCAAAGCTTTAATATCTTCAGTAATTAGTGCTTTTACGACTTGTCTGTCTAAATTTTTACGAATGGCATCCATTCCTTTTTCGAGGCTTGGGCCTGAAATATCAATTAAATTGACTTGAAATCCTGAAATTGCGAATGCGTGAGCAATACCATTACCCATTGTTCCGGAGCCTATAACTGAGATGAGTTTCATGTTCTATTGGACTTAGATAAACAAAGAACAAAGGTATGAATGATTTTTCTTGTTCAAGAGCATTACCAAATAGAATATTGTTTTATCTAATATGTTATTTAGTGTTGTGGTCTGAAATTGTTTTTATTTATTTTCAAGGTTATTACATCTAAATACTAAAGTTTTTAAATCATATTTTTGTCAAATATTGATTTGTAACAAGTTAGTTACATTATTTTAACCTTGTATAAAATACTATTTTGCGAATAAAGTGCTATTATTGTGTTAGAAAGTCCCTCATCGCGTGGACTCATAACCAAATTATTAATTAAACATAAATCAAATGAAAAGAAAATTACTAGCTTTCTTGTTATTGTGTTTGTTCGCTATAACTAGCGTAATGGCACAGAATAAGACTATTACTGGTAAAGTTGTTGGGGCTGACGACGGTCTCCCTCTTCCAGGAGTTTCTGTTAGAGCAGGTTCCGTAGGTACTACAACTGGATCAGACGGAAATTATTCATTAAGTGTTCCTCAAGGAACCAAAACATTAACCTTTACTTATATAGGTTATGTAACTCAAAATGTATCAGTTGGGGCTACTGGAACAATAAATGTTCGTTTAGTTTCTGATTCTCAAATGATTGCAGAGGTTGTTGTAACTGGTTACGGAGTTGCTCAGAAGCGAGATCTTGGTTCTTCTAGCGCATTAGTTACAGGAAAACAATTTGAGAACTTACCTATTCAGAGTTTTGACCGTGCATTGCAGGGGCGTGCTGCGGGTGTTCAGGTTACTGCTCAAAGTGGTCAGCCAGGTGGAGCAATTAACGTTAGAGTACGTGGTGTTGGTTCAATAAACGCTGGAAATGATCCACTTTATATTGTGGATGGTGTGCAATTGAAGACAGCCTCAATTTCTGGTCAAGCTTCTTCTAATACTCTAGCATCAATCAATCCGAATGATATTGAAAATATTGAAGTTTTGAAAGATGCTGCTGCTGCTTCAATTTATGGTGCTGCTGCTGCAAATGGTGTAGTATTAATTACTACTAAAAAAGGTAAAAGCGGAGCCACACTTGTTAATTTTTCAGCCCAGCAGGGTGTAATGCAAAACATAGCTCGTTATGATGTGATGAACGCTCAGCAATATGCTCAATTATTAGTTCCAGCTGCAGTTAATGCAGGTATAGCTCAAGCATCAGCTGTTGCATTTTATGGTGATCCTTCAAATGTTAACGCTCCAAGTACAAATTGGTTTGATGCAATTGCACGTGATGGAAAGTCAAGAATTTATGATTTATCAATATCTGGTGGAGATGCAAAAACTAACTTCTTTATTTCAGGTTCTTATACTGATCAGCAAGCACAAGTAATTGAGTCATTCTATAAAAGAGGAACTTTTAGAGGAAATATTGGTCACAAAATAAATGATAAGCTGAGTGTTAATGCAAATATAAATCTAACAGCATCTAAGGTATTTGGTACGATTGCAGATGGTGCATTCGTTAACTCACCTTTTTATTATCCTTTTACTTTAAGACCAGATGTTCCAGTTTATCAGCCTGATGGAACTTATACCCAAGGCGCTGCTCTGAAAGCTGGTTTTGCTTACAATATTGTTCAGGGAGCTAAAGAAGAGGTAAGAATGGGTAATGCATTGCAAACCGTTAGTAATTTTTCTGCTACTTATAAAGTTACGCCTTCGCTATCTATTACTGGTTTCACTGGTATTGATTTCGTAGATACTCGTGATGATAATCAGCGTCCTGCTAGTATTCCTGCATTCGCTGCAAACGGTGGTACTTCATCTGTTGTAAACACTCGTAATTTAGATTGGAACTCTAACGTTGCTGCTAACTGGAATAAAAAATTCGGTGACCATTCTCTTGCAGCATTAGTGGGAGGTGAATTAAAAGAACAGAATGTAGAAAGTGCATCTGCAACTGGACAAGGATTTCCGAATCCATTCTTTAGAAGTTTGCAAAATGGAACTCCACTTTCCATAGCTGGTTTTTTCACAGGTTATAAGAAGGCGGGTGTTTTCTCGAAATTCAACTACGATTATAAAGAAAAATATTATATCGCAAGTACTTTAAGATACGACGGTAGTTCACGTTTCGGTGAAGCAAAGCAATACGGGTTTTTTGGTGGTGTATCAGGAACTTGGAGATTATCAGCAGAAGATTTCTTATTAGATAATAAGGTTATTTCTGACTTGAAATTACGTGCAAGTTATGGTGTAGTGGGTAACGATCAGATTTCTGATTTTGCATCACGCGCATTATTTGGTGCAGGTGGTAGTTATCTTGGAGCAAATGGTATTCGTCCATCTCAACTAGGAAACAATAATCTTTCATGGGAACAAGCGAAGACCTTAAACTTTGGTTTGGATTATGGTTTATTTGGAAATCGTATTACCGGTAGCATTGATGTTTATCGCAGAATAAATGATAATCTTTTATTAAGCAGACCATTAGTTTCTGATTCAGGATTTGGAGCAATTAGCGAAAATATTGGAAAAGTTCAGAACGAAGGTATCGAATTAGGTTTGAATACCATTAATGTGAATTCTAAATCTGGATTCAACTGGACTACTGATTTTAATATTTCATTCCAAAGAAATAAAGTATTGGAATTGCTACAAGGATCAGATAGAATTGGAACATCTTTTATTGTAGGACAACCGGTGGATATGATCTGGACTTACAGTTGGGCTGGTGTTAATCCTGCAGATGGTAGACCAATGTGGTATGATATTAATGGAAATTATACCTATAACTTAATTGCTGCACAAGATCAGGCTATACAAGGTACTAGGTTTCCTAAATTCTTTGGAGGATTGAATAATACCGTATCTTATAAAAATCTAAGTTTAGACTTTTTATTCCAGTTTCAATACGGTAACAAATCTTTTGTGTCTATGTACCAAACTATTTGGAACTCAGGTGCATCAGATGATAATCAATTGGTTTCTCAGTTAGCCGAACAGTGGCTTAATCCTGGACAAATTACTGCAGTTCCAAGGCTTTTGAGTAGATCAGCTGCGCACCTTAACAATATTGGTAGCCCTTCTAATGCTTTAACGACTGGTTCAACTAGATATTTATACGATGCGTCGTACATTCGTCTAAAAAACATAACCTTATCTTACGCTATTCCAGCGAGTATTGCGTCTAAGATTAAGTTGCGTAATGTACGTGTATTTGCAACAGGAATTAATGTGTTGACATTTACTAAGTATCCAGGTTTGGATCCTGAGGCTCCAATTGGATTGAATGAAATAGGAAACAATCCACAAGCTAGAACTTACACTGGTGGTCTTCAAATTGGTTTATAAATTATAAATTGAAAATTATGTATAAGAAAATATTAGCTGTATCTATCGTGAGTCTGGTTTTGGCCGGAACTTCATGTAAGGATGCACTTGATGTGCAGCCTAAACAATCCTTGGCCGCTTCATCCGCATTAACCGATTTTGCCAGTGTTAATGCCATTTCAGTATCTCTTTATTCAAGAGCTCAATCATTTAGTTACTATGGGCAGCGTATGTTAATTGCTCCTGAAGTTCTAGCTGACAACTATACTACCACTGCAAATCCAGGAGGTAGATATGTATCAGAAAGATTAAATTTACCTGGTGCTCACCTTGATCTATGGGGTATTCTTTATCCTGCCATTAATGAAGCTAATTTCATTATAGCTAACGCAGATAGGGTTGAAGCTACACCGGACAATAAAAATGCGCTCAAAGGACAAGCATTCTTCATGAGAGCTATGTTTAACCACGATATGGTACGTATTTATGGATACGAGCCTGGTTATTCTGTTAATGGATGGTCTGAAGGTATTGTTCTTCGTACTGTTCCAACAGACGATGTATCTAAGGCTGATTTTAAGCCTCGTTCATCAGTAACTGAAGTTTACAAACAAATTGAAGATGATCTAAAGCTAGCTACAACACTTTTGCCAGTAGCGGTTGGTAGTTCCGGTGTGTTTAGAGCTAGCAAGGGAGCTGCTTTTGCATTATTAGCTCGTGTTTATCTTTATCAAGGTAAATGGGCATTAGCAGAGCAGGCAGCTACTGATGCGATAGCAAATAAACAAAGCACTACAACTTTAGCTACTGCTGCTAATTATATTGCTGCGTTTGCTGCGGTGCCTAATACTGAATCGATGTTTGAATTGGATTATCGTACTGAGCAGTTTTCTACTGTAGACGGTATCAATAATTCAATGAATTCTTTAAGTCAAAAGACTGTAGGTGGTGTATTCTCTGTAAGAGCTACTTCGGAATTAATGAATTCTTTTGAAACAGGAGATGTTAGAAAAACAGTATTTGCTGAGGTTGTGGATGGTGGAGCAACTGTCTCTCATAGCTTGAAATTCCCCGCTCATAAAGGTAATTATTTCAATAATATACCTGTGATTCGTTTATCAGAAGTTTATTTAATTCGTGCTGAAGCACGTGCTAACCAGGCTGGTAAAGAAACTTTAGCTCAAGAAGATTTAAGTACCATTAGAACTAGAAGAGGCTTAGCTGCTGTTCCTAGTACAACAGTAGGTACTAACTTAATGAGTTTAATATTTAATGAGCGAAGAGTGGAATTGCACTTAGAAGGACATCGTTTCTTTGACTTTAAAAGAAGAGGTTTGAATATACCTAAGCCGGCAGGCGTTACTCAACTATTGTACACTGATTTTAAAGTTCTAGCTTCACTTCCACAAGCTCAGACTATATTAAATCCACTTATTAAACAAAATCCAGGATACTAATCTTTAAAATTATGAAGTATATAAAATATTTTTTCCTCTTTCTTGCAGTAACAAGCTTATCAGCTTGTTTTCCTGACAATGAAAAGCTATTTGATGGTCCAACAGTAACAGAATTTAAGCCTATCGCTAAAACTGTTAAACTTACTGCTGCGGCAGGATCAGCAGATGCATTGATTCAATTGGTTGGTCCTCAACAAAGTGCAGAGGTTACCATTCCATTTGTAGTTGATGCATCTAGTACCGCAGTTGCTGGCGTTCATTATAATATAGCAGCAACTGGATCAGTTGTAAAATTAGCTGCAAACTCTAGTTCTACGAAAATTCCAATTAGTTTAATTCCTGGTAGTGTTACAGCAACTGCAGGCGTTAAATTAGTTATTGATATCGCTGGAGGTTCTGCAGGTATATTACCTAATCCTAATTTTAAGCGTTATACGCTAACTATTGTGCCTTAATTTTTTAGGACCAGTTACAATAAATTAAGAGGCTGAAGGTTTATAAACCTTCAGCCTCTTTTTGTATTTTGGTTTTGTTAGCCTTAGAAATTAAATTTATCCCCAATCTGTCTAAGACTCTCCCTATTTACCTTTTCTAAAAATGGTATCCTAATTATATCTAATCCCGTTCGCTTGTAAATCACATCTTCCGAACTTTGATTCGACTCTCCACTAAATATTAATTTACGGATAGGAATAGCATAGCTTCTTAATAGTTCAACAGAAAGTAAAGTATGATTAATACTTCCCAAATAATTCTTAGAGACCAAAACTACCTCTGCATCAAACTTTTTTATAAGATCTATAATTAAGTCCTTCTCATTTAATGGTACCATTAATCCTCCAGCTCCCTCAATAATTAATTGATTATCTGTTTTTGGTAAATTAATTTTATCTAAATCAATATGGATTCCATCTAATGCCGCAGATTTGTGTGGTGAGAAGGGTTGAGTTAAACGATAGGCTTCAGGATGAATGATTGTTCGATTATTAGAAATCAGTCTCTCTACAAGCATAGAATCGCTATTATCAAGCTCTCCTGATTGTACGGGTTTCCAATAGTCTGCTTCTAATTTCTCAACCAAAACCGCCGAAACAATCGTTTTGCCTATTTCTGTTCCAATACCGCTGATAAATATGGGTCTCATTTAATTATCTGATTTAAATTGTGAGATAATCTCTGGATATCATCCATTGAATTGTGATTGTGTAGGCAGATTCTTATACGCTCGGTGCCTTGGGCAACAGTAGGGCTTAAAATAGCGCGTACATCAAAGCCTGCATTCTGGATATTGAGTGCGGCTTCTCTCGCTTCTTTGTTTCCAGGAATAAGAATAATTTGAATGCCAGATTGGCTATTTAATAATTTAATATTTGAGGTAATGCTCTCCCTAAAGTATTTAATACGTTCTTTAAGCGGCGATTGATAATCTGAATTCCTGAGTTCATGATAGGCGCATTTTATGGCTAAGTGACTTAAAAAAGAAGCTGCAGTGGTATAAATAAATGACCTTGAAAAATTAATTAAATAGCTTCTCAATGCTTCAGTACCTAAAATGGCAGCTCCATGTGTACCTAATGCTTTACCAAAGGTGATGACTCTGGCAAATACCTGATCACAGAGACCTAAATCATACACTAAGCCTTTTCCTAATTCTCCAAATACTCCTGTCGCATGTGCTTCATCTACAATTAAAGCAGCATCGTATTGTTTTGCTAAATGGCTTAGCTCTATTAATGGAGCTTGATCACCATTCATCGAATAAATGCTTTCAACCACAATGAATATTTTCCCTTTGGATACTTTTAATTTTTGTTCTAAACTCTCCAAATCATTATGCTTAAAAACATAGCGTGTAGCATGGCTCAATCGAACGCCATCAATGATGGAAGCATGAATAAATTCATCTGTAATGATGGTATCGCCTCGTTGAGGGATAGAAGAGAAGATTCCAACGTTTGCATCATAACCCGAATTAAAGAGTAGAGCGGCCTCCGATTGATGAAAATTAGCTATTTCTTGTTCAAGTTCTTCCGCGAATGTTGAGTTGCCAGCTAACAAACGCGAGCCCCCAGAACCCATGCTATAATTGGGGTACTTTTTTAATTCTTTTTCAAAAAGGATTCTTAAATCACTAGAGCGCGCAAAACCGAGATAATCATTGGAGCAAAAATCCAGTAAATTACTTTCTGCTTTCAGCGTGCGTAGCGAATTATTTTCGTTTCGTAGCGCAAGACTTTCAGAAATGAATTTATGGATGCTTTTCATTTGTATTTTTGCTAAAAATAAGAAAAGCGGAACATAATTCCGCTTTTCTTGGTATTCCAATCCTTTTTAATCTGTCTTAAAAAGGTCATAAATTTAATAGTCTTGAGATTTAATTCTTATTTCGATCAAGATTAGAAATTGATTTCTGCATTTGTGAAACCATGCTCGTAAGTGTTTCTAATGTAGGTTCAGGAGCAGGTTCCGGGAAATCGGTGCTGATATATGCTTTTGCCTTCCATATTTCTAAAACGTCATCTCCTGAGATTGTATATGGCTCATAAACCGGATTATCAGAAATTAATTTCAAAGCTTTATTTTCTTTGAATTTATTGCCTACTCGCTTATAAACAATGCCATCACTTTTGCTAATTACTACATAAGTATCCCCAGGTTTTAGATCATTCCAATTACTTAAATATTCGCCTACAACCACTGTTCCAGATTGGAGCGGGAGCATGGAGTCGCCTTTTATTTCAAATGCACGATAGGTGCCTTGGCGAAACATTGGTAGATGAAACTTAGGAAGCTCTGAAATATATTCGGGGTCACCATAGCCATTTAAATATCCTGCACTAGCTTTTACGGGTACTAACTCAATGTTTTCTCTATCCTGACTATCAACAGAAATGCTTAATACTCTGATGCTTGCAGGATCTGCTTTTGGCTTCGGTTTCCACTTGTCATCGATGCGCTCATTAATGAGTTCATCCATAGAAAGCTCGTAAAACTCTGCGAATTTTTTTAGTAATTCATATTTAGGCTCTGCGCGATCTTCTTCATAAGCCCCAACTAGTGAGCGTTTAATATCAAGTGTATCTGCAAATTGCTGCTGTGTAAGCCCTTTTTTCTTACGTAGGTACTTTAAATTGGAAGAAATGTTTGCCATTTGAAAAATAAATTTGGAAATACTAAAATTGTTAGTAAATTTATGCTCATAAAATTAGCAATTATAATTGGAACTAAAAATTAAATTTAAAAATATGCCGATCCTATCTAAGCCTGCCATGAAAACTAAGAAATTTGTTTATTTAGTTACCGACCGTAACCGCAACAGTATTCACGTGGGTATGAGTACCGACTTGATGAAAACGATGACTTTTTATAGGCAGATGCCTAATTTGTTTTTTGATGCCGGACAGCAATTAACAAGATTAGTTTATTTTGAAGAGTTAAGCTCTGAAGCTTCTGCTAAAGAACGATTTAATTTAATTAATAAGTTTACACGTATTCAGAAAGATCGTTTAATTAGAGGGGTAAACCCAGATTGGATAGATTTAACTATAGGATTAGATTTTGAGCAAATAATGGTCTCAGGTATTCAACCTATGCGTGCTTCTTTTAGTAGTTTGTCTTAATTATTTCTTAATGAATTTTAGTGCTGCCGAGTTCATGCAATAGCGTTTACCGCCTTTGTCTCTTGGTCCATCATCAAAAACATGACCCAAGTGTAGGCCCGTTTTGGTTTCTATAACCTCATCGCGGATCATACCATGACTATTGTCTTTAACCACAGTTATTACGCCTTCTTTAATTGCCTTGGTAAAGCTTGGCCAGCCGCTACCTGATTCGTATTTATCATCAGAACTAAATAAAGGCTCTCCTGTTGCAGCACTTACGTAAATACCTTTTTGCTTATTGCTGTTGTATGCATTTCTGAAAGGGGGTTCGGTACCACGTTTAACCATTATTTCAAAGGATAGGGGACTTAAAACCTTTTTCCATTCTTCTTCAGTTTTCTGAATTGGGAAATTTATTTTTTTACTTTCCTGAGCGTTTTTTGATTTGTTTTGTCCGCAAGTAGTATTTGTAAGAATAAAAACTAATAGGATAATGCTAAGAAGTGCTTTCATGGTTTTGATTTTTTTTACTAAAAAATATACGCGAAATAATTGATAAAAACAATTTTTTAACAAAAAAAGCGACCAAAAGGTCGCTTTTTAATTTTACCAACCCGGTGCAAAGGTTAATCCAAATACACCTAAATTAACATCCTTCCTTTGGAAGGGGATGGCATAATAAGGTTCTAAGACAAAGTATCCAAATACATTTACTCTTAAAGATACTCCGGCACTCATCGCTGGGATACGTTCAAGGTAACCATTAGCACCACCAATTTTTTGTGGGGTAGATCTGAATGCTACTTTTGAATCATTGTCATACGCTAGTCCCATATCGAAAAATATATTTAAATCAGAAAATAGGAATTTTGACTCAACAAGGGTTAATTTTTCTGGTCCTGTAAAGGGAATTCGGACTTCAAAATTGGCAACTGCAATTCTTGATCCTACTAATTGATTGATATCAAAACCTTCTGTTGTTTGGTTTCCATTTCTAAAGAATGAATTTGCTTCATATCCACGAATGAGGTAACCATAGCCAGCATACATTTGAAAAAGCCTGCTTTCATCTCTTCCAAATCGAGTATAAGTATAAAGTCTTGCGGCAAAGGTAACTGGCTTTACACGAACATATCTTCTTCCATCAACTGTTAAAGCATTTAGTTTAAAGTCGCCTTGATAATTCTCCAATCCCACTCGATAACGGAAACCTGAAAGTGGTGCTGTGAGTCCTGAGAATGAATTATCACCCACAAATGCTGCGTTTAGCTGTACGGTGGTAAATGCTTCAAATGGAACACCATAAGTTTGTTGAGCCTTTTCTTTTGAGAGCTTTTCGCGATCGGTACCAATTTGAAAACCCTGATTAAGGTCGAAATAATTATTGAAGCGATCAATTCGATAACTATATCTTGAAATACCACTTCCTGCTTCAAATCTGTGATTCTTTGAAAATGGATAAGATCCAAAGGCTGAAAACTGATCTTCAAAAGTTCGTATAATATCAAAACGCTCTATGTAGGTAGGGCCAATACCTGGTAGATTTTCAATTGCAGCAGAAAATTGCCCTGAAACATATGGTATATGTGATCCAACAACACCCCAATTGATTCTACTCTCCTGGTTTACATAAGCTACCTGAGCTCCAAAATCATAAATTTCACCATTAACGGCAGCAGTAGCGAATATCTGATTTCTACCTAAAATATCACTAAATACTCCTTGAACACCACTGGATAAGCCCGTTCCAAACCTTCCAACCGATGCTCCAACACCATTACTTGAAAGGTAGTCAAGTTTAAACTTTGGTTTATATTCTATAGTTTTAATAGATTCTTCTGGAATTCTTTCAAAACGATCAAAGTTTTGGAGGTTGGCATTGATGATATTTACTCCTACTGATTTAAAGGGAGGTAGCTGTGCTGCATCAAAATTTATATCTTCATTCCCTACTAGTTTAGGTGTAAATTCTTCCGCTTTGGCATTGTAGATGGTATATTTTTGGGCTCTATAATAGGAGTATAATATATCATCATTAGCCGAAACACTTAATGCTGGCGAATATTCAGTAATTCCGCTGATACCTGTAAAATAATCAGTTAACTGTTCAACTGTTTTTTTAGTTAATGAATAGCGATATAAATTCCTAAATCCATCTCTATTGGATAGGAAGTAAATGCTTCTATTATCCCCAGAATATTGAGGATTTAGATTGTTTGCACCCGTAAATAGCGGGATATTTGTAATTCTTTTTGACACCACGTCGATAGTAGCCAAACTCAAAGAAATATCTACGCTCACACTAGCTTTATCTAATGTTTGACGGTCGGTGCTAAATACAATAGACTGACCATCTTTAGAATAGCTAGGATGGTAATCGGAGTATTTATCATTGGTTAACTGGTTTAATTTTTTCTCACGAAGATTATATTCATAGATGTCATTTTGACCCTCACTTAGTCCTGAAAAAGCGATATCTTCCCCATTTGGCGACCAAGTGATATTGCTAAATTCTTCAACCTTGCCCATAGCCACTGAGCTTAGTAGTTTCCCATTGGACACATTTACGATAACTAATTTATTTACGCCTGCACTAAAAACACTAAAGGCGAATTTTTTGCTATCTGGCGACCATGCACCTGTTGATTCGATGAAGTTATACTCATCAATATCTCCATTTTTTGCCTTGCTAGATAGCTTTCTGATAATTTTCCCTGTTTTAGCATCAGCAAGAAAGAGGTCGATACTGAGGAGGTCTCGTTCAGAAAGAAAGGCTACAAATTTCCCATCAGGAGAAATAGATGGAGCAACATTGTAATTTGCACCTCCATTTTTTTCATCAATCAATTTCTTACCAATAGGAACCTGTGCTGTATCTTTTAAATAAGGCTTGTATGTATTTTCTATACTTGATTTCCAAAGGCTAGATAAAGTTCTATCATCGTATCCAAATGTCCTTCTAATGGCCATTTGATAACCATATTTGGCAGTTGCCTTAAACAAAGGAACAATCACCGTATCACCATAAGTTGAGCCTATGTACGACCAAAATGCCTGCCCATAACGGTAGGGGAAATATCTATTCGATTCTGTTAAATCTTTAAGTGTAGGAATATCTTTATTTAAATAGGCATCACGCATCCACATAGATGTATAGGCATCTTTTTTACCAACAGAAAGGTATTCTGCCATCCCTTCAACCATCCATAAAGGAAGATTACCTATATTTTCCAAATTGGTTGAGTCGCCCTCAATTAATGAATGATATTGAAAAGCGTGTACCAATTCATGACCTAAAACATGTCTTGTTTGATGATTTACCTGAGAAATAGGCATAATTACCCTATTTTTTAATCCCTCAGTAACACCACCTGTACCCACACCAACCTCGCCACTCAATGCTGTAGTTTGTTGGAAATCAGGGTGATTGGAGTAAAGAATAAATGGGTTTTTCTTAAAGAAAGTATCTCTAAACACTTGTTGGTGTAATTCGTACCAAACTTCTGCTTCCTTAGCGAAACGCTGGACTAGACTGTCATTTTTAAGATAATAATAAAGGTCGAAGTGTGGTGTTTCATACACTTTAAACTTCAAATTCTTATACCTTACCTTGTTTTGGCCGAAATATTGAGCTTGAACGTCGGATATCTGTCCGAAAACTGCTAATAACAGAAAGGAAATAATTAGCCAGAATGATGGCTTTCTTTGGGTAATGGTCTTTTCTCTCATTTGATATCTTAAAATGATCTTAACTAAAATACGTAAAAATATTGATTCTGATTTTTTGAGCCTAGATAAAAGCATCAATGAAATGTAAAATCAATTAACAGCTTTGTTTTTATTTTGTTTACGCTCGTCTCTAATTTCCTTCCTTGTTTTATTTACCTCTGTTGAAGGTTCAGATTTGGGACTTGCGGGTGTTTTATTCTCAGGCACCGGATTGGTCCGGTTTTCTGGTAATTTAGGACTAATTGTTTGTTTTGGGATTGCTGTTGCACCTTTAACACTATCAGCAATATCTGTAGGAATACCAATAGTGTCAATGATCAGCGAATCCACAAAGCTAGTATCTCTTGAAAATCTAGGGCTCACACATTGATATTCTCTAGTGATTTTTACTCCTGGTTTTGGAAATGGCCCCTGACTTATCCCTAATGACTTATCTCGGTACACCTTTTCCATAAATTTTCCGAAAATAGGAAGTGCTGTTCTTGATCCTTCGCCAGTTTCGGAAGTTTTGAAGTGCACACTTCGCTCATCACATCCCACCCAAACACCTGTAACAAGGTCTTTAGTAACACCCATATACCAACCATCAACATAATCGGAGGAAGTACCTGTTTTACCACCAATTTGATTGTTATTTTTCCATAAATCCCATTCCCATAATGCTTGAGATGTACCTTCGGGCTCTTCCATGCCTCCACGAAGCATGTATAACATCAACCACGCAATTTCTTCGCTTAATGTTCTTTTCTGCTCTGATTTGAATTCTTCGATTAATTTTCCATCTAAATCCAGAATTTTCTCGACTAAAATGGGTTCAGAACGAACTCCCTTATTTAGGAATGTTCCATAGGCTTTAACCATCTCAAAAACACTGACATCATTCGGACCTAAACTCACCGAGGGTACTGCTTTAAGATCACTTTCAATACCACATTCATGAGCATATTTTACAACATTTTCGGCACCTACTTTTTCAGTAATTTGAGCAGTTATTGAATTTACGGATTTACCCATTGCCCAGCGTAAAGACATTTCTCTTCCCGAGAAGGTATAGCTAGAGTTTTTAGGCTCCCAATATTCAGTTTTACCTTTCATGGTATAAGGAATTCGGACAGCTTGATCGATGTATTTATCACAAGGAGACATGCCCGACTCAAGCGCAGCTAAGTAAGCAAATGGCTTAAATGTAGATCCAGCTTGTCTTTTTGCCTGATTTACATGGTCATATTTAAAATAATTATGATTAATACCGCCAACCCATACTTTGATGTGACCATTGAATGGATCGAGGGTCATCATTCCAGTATTTAGGATTTTAGCATAATATTTTATAGAATCGATGGTTGAAAACTCGACTTCTTTTTCGCCATTCCAACTGAAAACTTTCATTTTTTTCGGTCGGTTTAAATAATAATCAATAGAGTCTTGATTGCTATTATAGCGCTTCTTTAAAAAAGTGTAGTAGGGGAGTCGCTGGGCAGCTTTTTCAGGAAAATCGAGGATCTCTTTACCATCTGATGTGCGCCAAGGATTTTCATTTCCCCACACATTCTCAAATCTTCTCTGTAAGATTTTCATGTGATTATTGACCGCTTCCTCAGCATATTGTTGCATTCTTGAGTCGATAGTCGTATAAATTTTTAAACCATCCGCATATAAATCATAGTCATTTTCTTCACACCATTTTTCAAGATAACGGGATACGGCAGATCTTAAGTATGATCCACCATCGCTGCCTTCATCAATGCTACCGGGATTGAGCTTGAGGGCTCTTTGGCTATATTTTAAATATTCTTTTTCAGTGAGATAGTCATATTTCTGCATCTGAGATAAGACTGTATTTCTACGCTCCAGCGATTTTTCAGGATTTCTGATTGGGTTATAAGTGGTAGTTGCCTTGAGCATGCCAACCAATAATGCAGCTTCTTCAACTTGAAGTCTGTTGACATTTTTATTAAAATATCTCTTGGTTGCAGTTTTTATGCCGAAAGTATTATTTCCAAATGGTACTGTATTTAAATAGAGGGTTATAATTTCATTTTTGGTATAATAATTCTCTAGTTTATAAGCTGTTACCCATTCCTTTAATTTATAAATGATGGTTCTTACTAAAGGAATATATTTGATAAATCCCTGGGATTTTCTGTTTCTAGTGCTGTAAAGGTTTTTAGCTAATTGTTGAGTAATGGTACTGGCACCTCTCTTATCACCACCGGCAGTTGAAACAATACTGGATAGGAGAGAGCGAACATCAATGCCACTGTGTTTGTAAAAACGAACATCTTCTGTAGCAACAAGTGCATCGATTAGTGCCGGAGAAATACTGTCATATTCAACAGGGGTTCTATTCTCTTTAAAATATTTACCTATTAGTTTTCCGTCGGATGTGTAGAGCTCAGATACTATATTGATTGCCGGATTTTTGATATCTTTTATGGTTGGTGAGTATCCAAATAACCATAAAAAATTAAGTTCTAGGGCACAGAAAAAGAGTACGAAAAAGTATAATGCTATGCATGCATAGCGAAGACGACTGTTTTTAATTCTTTTAAACATCTGGTAAATATGAGGAAATCATAATAAAAATGATGCAAATTTCTTTGATTTTTACTCCTATTTGATTGAGTTTATGGTTATTTAAATTATTTAAAAAGAAAGCATGTTTGCAAAATTGATACATTATTGTATATATAATTTATAATCAATGTTTTATGTTAGTTAACTTTGCTTTTTCTATTAATTGGGAGCCCAGAAAAGATGTAATTAATGTAATGAGGTCGATTCAAAATTGTAAAGACCCTTTCTAAGGCTTTCAAGCAAAAAATGCACCTATATTTGTTTTTAAAGTCTATTATTCGTCTAATTTAAAAGAATCAGCATCTTTTAAAAAGGGAAAATTGTTTCTAGCTTCAGTTAGGTCATCTTTATTGATGGTGAATGTGTAAAGGTCTTCATCGTTGGGTTTATAATAAATTACCTTCCCATTGGGGTCGATACACATAGAGTCTCCGGAATGAAAGATTTCATTTCCATCATGCCCAACGCGATTTACCGCTACCACAAAAGCTTGATTTTCAATGGCTCTAGCAGGTATGAGAGAGCGCCAGTGTAAGGATCGACGTTCTGGCCAATTGGCTACAATTAATAGCAGATCGTATTCTTCATTTTTATTTCTAAGCCAAACAGGAAAACGTAAATCATAGCAAATTGCCGGACAAATTTTCCAGCCTTTTAGCTCTACAAATAACTTTTTACTACCTGCTGTGTAATGTTGATCTTCTTCACCTAAGCCAAAAAGATGCCTTTTGTCATATTGTTCATAGCTGCCATCCGGACGCATCCAAATGAGTCGGTTGTAAAATTTATTCGCTTCTTTAATGATTAAACTACCTGTAATTACACTTTCAAATTTTCGTGCTTGATCATGCATCCACTTCATAGTTTTACCACCCATGTCTTCGGAAAATTTGGCAGGATTCATTGAAAATCCGGTATTGAACATCTCCGGGAGGATAATTAAGTCTGTTTTCTCACGAATAGAATTTAGTCTTAAGCCTAGATTTTGAAGATTTTTGTCAATGTTTTCCCAAAAAAGGTAAGATTGAAAGGTGGTAATCTTTAGTGTGCTCATGAGTATTTATTTATACGTAATGATTCAATAAATGTTTTAACTAAATCTTAATTAAGTAATTAACCGCTTTTTCAAGTGTTTCATTCTTTTTGGCAAAGCAAAATCGAAGTACATGTTGATCAGTATTTTTTGTGTAAAATGCTGAAACAGGAATGCATGCAACTCCAAATTCTTTTATTAACCTCATTGCCAATTCAGTATCTTTTTCATCGCTAATCCTTTTATATTGGACAGTCTGAAAATAGGATCCATGGCATTTTAATAAATCGAAACGTGTTTGTAACATCAAGTTATGAAAAAAATCTTTCTTTTGCTGAAATAAATCGCTTATTTCCAAATAATTGCGATCATTTTTTAAAAAATCAGAAATAGCATGCTGTATAAACGAGTTTACACTGAATACCTCAAACTGATGTACTTTTCTAAATTCTTTCATTAAATACTCGGGCGCTAGGCAGTAACCCACTTTCCAGCCCGTAGCGTGTAAAAGCTTTCCAAAAGAGGCAATAATGAAGCTTCTTGCCTTTAGTTCGGGGTATCTTGAAAGACTCAAGTGTTTTTTACCATCGTAAATTAGATGCTCATATACTTCATCACTTAGTATGATAATATTGGAATTCCGGGTTAATTCGATTAACCTTTTGATGTCATTTTCTTCCAAAACTCTTCCTGTTGGATTATTGGGATTATTTAAAATGATCATTTTTGTTTTAGCATTGATCATTTTTTTTACTTCATCCCAATTAATGCTATAATCTGGTGCATTGAGCTCTATTGGTCTTACAATACCGCCAAATAATTTCACTGCAGGAGCATAAGAATCGTAGGAAGGTTCAAAGATTATTACTTCATCATCTGGTCGGATAATACAAGCAATGCTGGCAAAAAGGGCTTGTGTGCCACCTGCGGTGATGGTAATCTCTGTTTCTGGATGATAAATTGTCTGATGTAATTTTTCTTGTTTTTCTACAATGCGCTCCCTCAGACTCATTAATCCGGCCATGGGTGCATATTGGTTAAAACCTGCTTTCATATAATGTTCTACTAGGCCAACTAGCTCTTGAGAACACTCATAATCGGGGAAACCCTGAGATAAATTTACAGCCTTGTATTGCATTGCCAGCTGCGACATTACAGTGAAAATAGTTGTACCTACCTCGGGCAATTTTGATTCAATGTTCATTTCAAGCTAAAATAGGGAAATCTATTTCCAGAATCCTTATGAATCATTAAAATTTAGATTAAATTATTACCTTAAGGCCTATTTTTGATTTATCTATGACTTATAAAACCAAAGAAAGCCGTTTATTTATTATTCTAGGCTCATTCTTAATCGCAAATGCCATTCTCGCCGAATTTATTGGTGTGAAAATATTTACTGTTGAAGGCTCTCTTGGGATTGAAAAATTTGATATCAATATGTTCGGTGTACCGGATCTCTCCTTTAACATGTCGGCAGGCGTCATAACTTGGCCATTAATTTTTATCATGACCGATATTATAAATGAGTATTTTGGGATAAAGCAAGTAAGATTTTTGTCAATTCTTGCAGCTATTTTAATAAGCTATGCCTTCTTAGTCGTAGGTTTTGCCATGAATTTAGTCCCATCTGATTTTTGGATTAATCAGACCATAAATAATGACCCTATGAATATGAACAACGCTTTTTCCGCAATTTTCGGTCAGGGGATGTGGATTATCGTGGGATCAATTGTAGCCTTCTTAATTGGGCAGATGGTGGATGTTATTATTTTTCATCGCATTAAAAAAATGACTGGCGAGCGTTTTTTATGGTTAAGAGCAACTGGTTCTACCTTGGCTTCTCAGTTTATTGATAGTTTTGTAGTGATTTTTATTGCTTTTTACATCAATCCGCAGTACAATTGGAGCTGGCAAATGGTAGCAGCAATTGGGTTAGTTAATTATAGCTATAAGTTTATTGTTGCTATTTTGATGACACCTTTATTGTATGTAGTACACAATATCATTGATCGTTTTTTAGGCAAGGATTTATCGTCTAAATTAATTTCTGAAGCTAAGAATTCATAATTAATTCATAATGAAATTGTTATGAGGTTTGCAATGTTTCGTTAGGATTAAAATGAAATAAGGCTGATGTTTTATTCCATCAGCCTTACCAATAAATTATTTTCCTATTTTCAATAATTCTACTTCGAAAATCAATGTGCTGTAAGGTGGGATATCATTTCCTGCTCCCCGCTCTCCATAACCCAGTTTATAAGGTATAAAAAAGCGGTATTTTGAACCTACAGACATTTGCTGAAGTCCTTCAGTCCAACCAGGAATTACCTGATTTAACATAAATGTAGCTGGCTGACCGCGATTAATTGAACTATCAAACTCAAACCCGTTTATTAATGTTCCTCTATAATGTACCGTAACTTCATCGGTTGCTATGGGCTTAGGTCCATCAGCTGTGGTAATAACTTCGAACTGTAAACCACTTGGAAGTTCTGTAATTCCTGGTTTTTTCTTGTTTTCTGCTAAGAAAGCTGCACCGTCTCCAATGGAACCTTCATACTTTTTCTTTTCTAATCCGCTTAGAAAGGTATAAATTGTTTCTTGACATTTTTCTGGACTAATAGCAAGAGTTTGCGAGGTAAAAACCTCATTCATTGCCTTATTTAGCAATGCGAAGTTTAAATTATTTACTCCTCTTTTTTTCAGGTCGTTGGCAATGCTTGCACCAAAGGCATAGCTTAGTGAGTCGATTTGATTTTTGAAAAGTGGAGCAGGAGCAACCGTCGTTTTAATGGGTGCAGCGCTTGTTTTGGCGGGAGTGACAACTTTTTTAGCAGGTGTTGTTGCTGTTTTAGTTTGTGCCAAGCCCAAAGTTGAAATTGCCGTTGCGGCAAAAAATAAAAGAAAACGTTTCATTGATATGGTTTATTTGATTTAAAATCGTTTGTTTCTGTAATTTTAATTACTCTGCTAATATACTAGCTTGGTAGCTAATTGAATAATATTCATTTGGATTTTTTGTCTTCAAGTTTAAATCCTAAATTGTGCTTATGAAAGTTGATTATATTGCCCTATCAATTCCTATTTTCTTTATTCTGATTGCAGTAGAGCTTGTTTATGCTTTTTATAAAAAACTTAACTACTATCGAATAAATGATTCAATTGCTAATTTAAGCCAAGGAATTGGATCTCAATTGGTCGGGATTTTCTTAAAAACTATTACTTTTTTTGGCTACCTCTATATTTATGAGCATTGGCGTTTTTTTTCGTTTTCAAACACACTCTATACTTGGTTGCTATTGTTCATGGGAGTCGATTTTTTCTATTATTGGTTCCATCGTTACAGTCACCAGATAAACGCTTTATGGGCCGCTCATATTGTTCACCATCAATCGGAAGAGTATAATTTAACTGTTGCCCTCCGACAGTCATGGTTTCAGTCAGGTTTTTCATGGATGTTTTATTTACCTCTTGCTTTTGTAGGTTTTGAGCCCATTATGTTCTTGACAGTCAGTGCTTTTAATACACTTTATCAATTTTGGATTCATACTCGTGCTATTGACAATATGGGACCTTTAGAGTGGATTTTAAATACACCTTCACATCACAGAGTACATCACGGCTCTAATCCTAAATATATTGATAAAAACCATGCTGGTACCTTGATTATTTGGGATCGATTATTTGGCACTTTCCAAAAGGAAGAAGAAGAGGTTGTTTATGGAATTACCACGCCTCTAGCTAGCTGGAACCCCCTGTGGGCAAATTTTCATTATTGGGTAGAGTTGTTTAATACTTTTAAAAATGCTGATGGACTAAAAGAAAAGTTTTCTGTATTCTTTGGATCGCCGGGTTGGTTTCCAAAAAGCATGGGAGGAAGGCAATATCCCAAAGAAATCGACATGGATAAATATCAAAAATATAGTCCCATTTATGAACCTAAATTTAATGCTTACATCTTTTTCCAATTCGTTTTTTCGCTGGCGATTGCAAGTATTTTACTTTTTACAGCCTCAAAGCTAAGTACAATACAATTGGTGAGTAATTGTGCTTTGGTAATTTTGGGACTCACATCCTATGGTGCTTTGATGGAACAAAAGAATTGGGCTAAAACAATTGAAAATTTTCGTTTAATCCTATGGCTTGTTTTGCCCATTTTATTTACTTATGCCCCGTTTTTTACATATTTAGTCATCGGGAATACTGCCTTAGTATTTCTTTCATTTATCTGGTTTAATCGTCTCGCTCGTAATTAATTATGCTTAAGAATCATAAAGTTTTTACTCTTGTTTTCGGACTTATTTTCTTGTTGAATATTTTTGCTCAATCTGATCTTCTTCAAGACTTCAATTTATTTATAAAACCTCTAATCTGTATCTCTTTAGCCATTTATTTATACAAAAATGTAAATATGGCAGTGGGTTTTAATCGTTTAGTATGTGCGGGATTAATTTTCTCACTTTTCGGGGATTGTTTTTTACTGTTTGCAAGTAGTGATATTTACTTTTTCTTGTATGGTTTAGTGTCATTTCTATTAGCACATGTGCTTTATTCTTTCGCTTTTTTTAGGGATTTTAAGAATAATCCTCAAGCATCCAAGTTTTATGGTCATTTGATGTTATTTCTACTTGGCGTATTTACCTTGAGCTTTTACAGTTTTATTAGAGACTATTTAAATGACTTCAGAATTCCTGTGATGGTTTATATGTTTGTGATCTCTGTGATGGCTATTTTGGCCGCTTACCGCTATAAAAGGGTTAATCTTTTAAGTTTCCGTTTGATTTTGTTTGGAGCTGTATTTTTCGTGATTTCAGATGCTGCACTTGCCTTCAATAAGTTTGTTGAACCTTATTCTTTTGCAGGTATTTTAATCATGTCGACCTATATGGTAGCCCAATACTTAATTACAATTGGAGCAATAGAAAGAAAAGTGGAAGAAATGAAGTAATATTTTATCCTTTCGTCTTCATCTTTTTTATTTGAATGATCGTCTTTTTCAAGCTTCATTCTCAAGCTTTTACCCGAATGTTTTTTGATTCTGAATGTTGATTGGTGTTAAAATAACATCTTTCTTACAGTTAGCTCTCAGGATAAATTTGTAATTTGCTTTTTTATTTAAATCTAATCATGAACTTAAATTTCACTAAAAAACACCTGTTTGTCACATTTTTAGCACTATTATGCAGTGTTTACACAGGTTTCTCTCAAGTTAAAGACTATAAAATTAGTCTTGAATGGCAACCCGTAAAGAATAATTATGAAGGTAAGAATCAATCTCTTTCAGTACTGAGCATTACTAATGGATCTGAATTTGACATCCCCGCAAAGGGCTGGACTTTATATTTCAATTATGGAGCAGATATTCCGAAACCTGAGAGTAGGGGCTTAAGCATGTCTTATATTAACGGAGATTTATATAAAATTGAGCCTACCGCTGCTTTCGAAGGAATTCCGGCAGGTGGTAAACTTAGTTATCAAATGCTAAAATCTGGCAGCACCGACAATGTAACTCAGTCGCCACAAGGTTTTTATATCGTTTTTGATAGCGAACCTAATAAAGCTATTCCTATTCAATGTGCTTATCCTGAACCAAGTGCAGAATACCTAAATACACTTTATAGCTCTAAAACTTGGATGAATCCTAGTTTTGTACATTCTAAAAATCAAGATATTCAAGATATTCCTAGCTCAAAATTACCTTTGATTTTCCCAAGTCCCACAGAAATGAAGGTCAATGCGGGTGAATTTAAAATATCGTCAAGTACATCCATTTCAACAGATCCGCTTTTTGCGAAAGAAGCTGCATATTTATCTGATGAATTGACAAAAATTTTAACAGGAAAGCCTTCTATTGCTAAGCAAGGAGCAATAAATATTAAAAAGGACGTTAATTTGGCATCGGAAGCATATTCGCTTCAGGTTACTGAAAATGGTATTCAGATTGCTGCATCTAGTCCCGCAGGTGCATTTTACGCGATTCAATCCTTGAAAAGTTTAATTCCTCCTTTAAGTTGGAAATCAAAACAGGCATCTGTGAGTATTCAGTTGGTAGATGTGAAAGACCAGCCACGCTTTGGCTATCGTAGTTTTATGTTGGATGTTGCAAGAAACTTCCAGACCAAAGAAGAGTTATTTAAGATTCTCGATTTAATGAGTTTATATAAGTTGAATGTTTTTCATTTCCATTTTTCGGAGGATGAGGGATGGCGAGTTGAAATTCCTTCACTTCCAGAGCTGACTCAAATTGGTAGTGTTCGCGGACATACACTGGATAATAAAAATCTGCTTCAAGCGTCATTTGCTTCTGGTGGGGTTCCAAATAAATTACATGGAAGTGGTTATTTAACTAAAAAAGAGTTTATTGAGCTATTGAAATATGCAACCGCACGTCATATTGAGGTTATTCCTGAAATTGAATCGCCAGGCCATGCACGTGCAGCGATTAGAGCGATGGAGTATCGATATGAGCGTTTTATGAAGGCGGGTAATGTGGCTGAGGCTACAAAATATCGCTTGACTGATCCACAAGATAAATCCCAATATCGTTCTGCTCAAAATTGGAATGATAACATTATGGATGTTTCAATGCCATCGGTTTATACTTTCGTGGAAAAGGTTACTGATGAATTGATTTTGATGTACAAGGAGGCTGGTGCGCCATTAAAAACCATTCACTATGGTGGTGATGAGGTCCCTTCAGGTGCATGGGAAAAATCTCCTTCTTACCAAAAATTAAAAAAATCGAACCCTTCAATTAAAAATGTAGATGATCTTTGGTACTATTATTTCGGAAAGTTAAACCAAATGGTTAAAAAGCGTGGTTTGTTCCTCTCGGGATGGGAAGAAGCAGGAATGCGTAAAACTGTGCTTGATGGCAAGTCAACCTACATTGCAAATCCTGATTTTGGAAACCAACATTTTCAGCTGCATGTTTGGAATAATGTGATTGGCTGGGGTGCTGAAGATTTAGCACATAAATTAGCAAATGGAGGATATAAAGTGGTTTTATCGCCTGTTTCTAATATGTATTTCGACTTAGCAACAAATTCATCATATTTCGAACCTGGCTTAAAATGGGGCGGATATGTAGATGTAGATAAACCTTTTTACTTCCTGCCTTTCGATTATTTGAAGAATGTGAAGGAAGATGGTTCAGGTAGACCATTAAAAAATTTAGATCAAACAAAGATGATTCGCTTAACTGACTATGGAAAATCAAATATTGTTGGTTTGCAGGGATTACTTTGGTCGGAGCATAATACAAGTGCTGAGCGATTAGAATACATGTTATTACCTAAATTATTAGGTTTAGCAGAACGTGCTTGGTCTAAAGCACCAGAATGGGAAACAGGTGAGTCTTCTGCATTAAATGATTTGAAATACACAAATGACTGGGCAAGCTTCGTAAATGTGCTCGGGAAAAGAGAATTGCCACGTTTGAGCTATTATCATGGTGGATTTGCTTATCGTATTCCTGAGGCAGGTTTAAAGGCCGATAATGGAAAAGTTGATGCAAATATTCAGCTTCCTGGATTAACGATTAGATACACAATTGATGGCTCGGAACCGAGCGAAACAAGTGCAATTTATACCACTCCAATCTCTCAAAAAGGTAAGTTTAAGTTCGCTGCTTTTGATGTAGCAGGTAGAAAAGGTAGAATTACCGAAATCGAAAACAAATAGATTTTTTACCCCAATCGATAAATTTTATCGATTGGGGTATTTTTTCAATTTAATTGTCTGAACTATGATTTATGAGATTGGTGTGATTTTCATGATTTTTGTTGTCGTTTGCCTGATTGCCTGTTTCTGATGTCGTTTGCCTGATAACTCACAACCGTTAACTCTTTTCCGGGCTTCGAATACCTCAACCACCTGGTAAAAGATGTCGTAAGCCTAACCATCTAACCATCTAACCATCTAACCATCTAACCAACTACCAACAAAAATCACGATATTTGCATAATCCCAAATGAGAAATATGCAGCAAAGCCCAATACACAATTCCGAAACAATAATTGCATTAGCAACCCCATCAGGAATTGGTGCAATTGGAGTCATTAGGCTTTCCGGACCCGATGCAATACATATCGTTAATCAGGTCTTTGCGGGTAAGGATTTAAGTGTACAGCCCTCACATACCATTCATTTTGGGACGATTAGAGATGGAAATCAACTATTAGATGAGGTTTTAATATCCTTGTTTATTGGTCCGAAATCCTATACCCGTGAAAATGTAATTGAGATTTCTACGCATGGTTCTGCATTTATAATTGAGAGCATAATCAAGCTATTGATTCGTAAAGGGGCAAGGCCAGCTAATCCGGGTGAATTTACGCTTAGAGCCTTCTTAAATGGTCAATTAGACCTATCTCAAGCAGAGGCTGTAGCCGATTTAATTGCTTCTAACTCTCAAGCTTCACATCAAGTGGCTATGCAGCAGATGCGAGGCGGTTTTTCGGGCGAGTTACAACATTTGCGTGATCAATTGATTCATTTTGCATCTATGATTGAGTTGGAGCTTGATTTTGGTGAAGAGGATGTTGAATTTGCGAACCGTGAGGATCTAAAAGGATTGATTTATCAGATAAACCGCATTTTACACCGTTTAATTCAATCTTTTGAACAAGGTAATGTGATGAAAAATGGAGTCCCGGTAGTAATTGCAGGGAAGCCAAATGTGGGAAAATCAACCTTGCTCAATGCCTTATTGAACGAAGAGCGAGCGATAGTTTCGGAAATTGCAGGAACTACTAGAGATACCGTTGAGGATGAGATGATTATTGGAGGTTTGCGCTTTCGATTTATTGATACCGCAGGAATACGTGATACTGCGGATGTAATTGAGGCCAAAGGCGTAGAACGTACTCATGAAAAAATAAAGCAGGCTAAATTAATCATCTATCTTGTTGATCCAGAGCAAGATGTAAAGGAAATAGAATCGCAAATTACCTATCTAAAGGAACTTGGAATTCCCTTCTTAACGGTAGTGAATAAAAAGGATTTGGTTAGTAGTGAATGGGAAGAAGAGTTGTCGGTTGTCAGTTATCAGTTGTCAGAAGGGGATGAGTTATCAGTTGATGGTTATCAGTTGTCAGGCAGGGAGGAGAGTCAAAAGCCAAAGGACAATAAAATCATTTTCATATCTGCTAAAAACAAGATTGGAATTGAGGACTTGAAATTAAGTATACTTGAAAAAGTAAATCTTCATAAAATCAATACAGATGACGTGCTTATTTCCAATATTCGCCATTTAGAGGCATTGCAAAAAACGGAAGAATCCTTGAATCGCGTATTGCTCAATATTGACAATCCGATTACCTCCGATTTTTTGGCTTCGGATATCAAACAAGCTCTTTATTACTTAGGCGAGATTACAGGTCAGGTTACTACAGATGATTTATTGGAGACGATTTTTAGTAAGTTTTGTATCGGAAAGTAATATTTTTAAATCAAGCTAAGATCTTACCCGGCTGCTTCAGACAAAATATTTTCCCTTGTTTCTCTATAACTTGAGTACCTTATTTGTAATTACAACATCATTTGTTATTATTTGAACATAGTAAGTTCCCGGATTAAGGTGTGTTAAATTAATCTCAAAAATACCACCAATGTTATTGTTTATACCAGAATAAACGGTTTTGCCAGTGGCATCTGTTATTACAATTTTAGAATTAGATGAAATTTCTCTGAGATCAATTTTTAATATGTCTAAAAAAGGGTTGGGATAAACCAATAATGGTGAAAATCCCTCGAAATTTTTAGAAATAACACCCTGACATGGGATATCAGTATAAATTTTTATATTATTATTACCTTTTTCAAGTGGAAGACTTATAAAAGGTAGCTTAGTTTTATACTGTTTGCCGTTCAATTCGATTGTGTAGGTAGAGCTACCAGCTAATGTTAAATCAATGAAATTAGTATTTCTGTTTATTGAAATATATGTCTTAAGTTCTTTAGGTTCTGTAATAATTAGCTCATAACATTGAACATAGTCTTTTAACCCCTCAACAGTGATACAAAGAGAATAAGTTCCTGGTTTTAGATTTGTTATTTTAAGAGAATCTGTAAAAGAATAAGGTTTATCTAAGCCTTGCCCTTTAATTATCGCAGTATAGTTTAGTTTGTTTTCAACCTTAATTTCAATTTTACCATTATCGCTTGACACGCAAGTAGAACTAATTGTTCGAATTGTAAAATTATTAATTGGAAGTTCACGGATCCTAAATGTTTTTAATTCTTGTACAGATTGATAATTAGCATTTCCTTCTTGTACTCCTTTGACTACAACCGTTCCGCTTCCAGTTAAGGTTATCGTATTTTCGAAAATTGTTGCAGGACCGGAGACAATTGAAAAGGTGACAGGCAAGCCTGAGCTAGCTGTTGCAGATATTTCAAACGGTTTAGATCCAAAAATTTTATCCGCTATTTCCTTGAAGTTTAAGGTTTGTGAAGCTTGCAACACTTTAAAAGTCTGCTCTGCACTTACTCCATCGAAGTTGGCATTTCCGGCTTGTGACGCTTTCACGACCACTATGCCTGCCCCAGTAAGTGTAATTATATTTCCAGAAATTGTTGCAGGCCCAGAGACAATTGAAAACGTTATAGGAAGGCCTGAACTAGCTGTTGCAGAAATTGTAAATGTAGTGGCTCCAAAAGTTTTGTCTGTTATTTCATTGAAAATAAGTGTTTGTTTAGCCGCATTTGATCCAGAACTTGAAATCTTAAATGTGCTATTCGATAGACCAACTATTTCATCTTGTGATCCGGTTTCTGAAATTCGAATTTTACATTCATCAGTAAATTCGCTAACATAAAAGTTGCCACTATTTTTGAGTTTTTGTCCAGTTTTTGGCAATGTACTTCCAGGCACAGTCCATTGATAAGTACCTAATTTTGAATCAACTGCAACGCTAATTATTTTCCAATTTTTACCGTTATCTGTTGTGTATTCGATTTTAACTGAGTCAGAAACATTAACAGTACTCCAAGTAATTAAGTACTTAGTGCCAGATATTAGCACCTCGCCAGCCAGTGGTTTAGTAACTAATATTTTTGAGATATTACTTCTGTTTGCATGTCCGTCATAGCTACCTCCTTTGTATTTTGATGGCGTTATTGAATTAAGGCTTTTTTCAAAATTTACCGCAATGGAATCACTAATTAAGGAGTTATCGGCACTAACCACTTTAATATCAAATAAACCATTCATTTCCTGTGTATTAATAAATAAATAGCTTCCTGCGTCTGCTTGGTAGTTATCGATGATTTTTGTCCAGTTTGTCAATGATTTCTGTTTCAAATAAACATTTAATTTGGAAACTCCTGAATGTGTCCATGAGATAGGAATGATACTATTAGCATCGCCATTTGATTTTGTACCCGATGTGAGTTTAATATAACCATCAATGATTTGAAATACTCCGCTAACGCTATTAATGGTGGAATCATTGGAAGAACTTATTTTAATTAGTCCTGAAACAGTAGGAGTGGCAGGTATCTCCCAATCATATTTCATAGCATTGGCAGAATAGTTTTTATTTATAACAGTCCAACTTTTTCCATTATTTACAGAAAGATAGATATCTATATCTTCTATATTTTCTGACTTCCACGTAATTAACGTTTTGGAAAGTCCATTTAGTTTTAATCCAGCTAAAGGATTTAAAATTTGAATATTAGCCTTTAAATTCGATACCTGGCTGAAACCATCATAAGAACCTCCCTTGTATTTCGAAGTTGAATTATTAGCAGGTTTAACTCTTAAAAAAGTTTTCGATGAATCTTGCACTGAATTATCGGTAGAACTTATTTTAAATTCAAGTGAATCAGTAATTAATGTTGTAGGTGGAATCCAAATATAGTTCAGCAATAAGGCGGATACAGAATTAGTTATACTCTTCCATGGTTTGGCTTTATTCTCCCTGTATTTTATAGATAGAAAATCTACTCCATTATTAACCCATGAGATCGGAATAGGCTGATCTTTAACAAAATAATTATCTTCAGGGTTGAAGATTGCAATACTTTTTAGGGGGATTTTAAATGGAATAATGTTTAATGCTTTTAGGGTTGGACTTTCAATAGATGAAATCCTTATTAATCCAGTGTTGGTAATGTTAGGGGGTACTCTCCATTCATATTTTTTGGCATTTGCCGGGTAACTTTCATTTATGGTTAACCAATTTAGTCCATTATCAATAGAAAATTCAATTTTAATAAATTCAATATTGTTCGAGTCCCATTTCAGAGTTTGAATTGATGATGCAGCAAAAGTTTCGTCTCCTAATGGGAAAAGTAAACTAAGCTTTGGTGAAGTGTTAGATACTCCACTGTGTCCATCAAAACTACCACCAAGAAACTTTTTATTGGAAGACACAGGATTAGAAATTAAAGGACTATTCCAGATACTTGATATTGCGGAACTATCTGCGGATTCAATTTTTAACCTAATTGTTGAACTATTTAGTTCTGGAACAATCCATGTAAACGCTTCTGCCAAGGAGGGGTATCCTTTACGAATTAGCGTATAATCAGTACCCCCATTAATTGAATAATAAATATTTATTTTTTCTACTGTTTGACTTTTCCAACCAAATTTGAATGCGTTTCCTCTTACTAATGATGTTGTACTATCGACATCAAGTTTCAGAGTTGGTTCTGAAATAATAAAATTACCTGGATTAACACTCGCAATATTAATATTTTCAATATCTGAGATTCTTATCTTTCCTTTTTTAGTAGGTTTTGCGGGAACTAGCCAGGCGTATTTTGAAGCGGAGGAAGGGTAAGAATTGATAATCGTACTCCATGAAATACCTCCATCCAAAGAGTATTCAATTTTTATATTGTCCACATTACTACTTTCCCAGCTGATACTAAAATAATCGCCACCTGAAATTACTTGGTCGTTCGTTGGCGTTTTGAGTAGCAGCGCGTCTTGAGCAAAGGCAAACTGAGTAAGTAGGCCAATAATCAGAAATAATATTAGTCGTTTCAATTGATTAATTATCTGATGGAGCTGAACGAACTAATCTAAATCCCCCGCTTTGACCTCCCGAAGACCTCCCTGAAACACCACTCCAATTGTTTTTATATATTGAGGATGACCAGCTATCAAAATATGTTCCAGCGAACCAATGGTTGATGTTAGGGGTTCCATTTGAAGAATTTTCACCAATGCCGTTTGCTTCTTTAAAAGAGCGTGATGATTCAGTGTTTAAGCTTATTACAAATTCAGATGCATTGTCTGTAAGCCCCATAATTCCATAATAGCTGGCCCCAGAGCTACTTCTGCTAGACGAGCTAGTAGCAAATACTCCTACTCGATAGGCTCCGGATCCACCATCGCCACCTTCAATATTACCATCGTATAAAGCAAGAAATTTTGTAGAATCAGTTGATACTGGTGCTTCTGTACCATTTTCTGCCCCATTGAGCTTTAATGAATTAACGAGTAAATTATTATTTCCCATGGGAGTCATATTCCCCTGCGGAATCTTACCATTTGCCCGATCATTATAGCTTGGCGCTAGTGGCCCTCTCGCTGCTTTCTCAAATTCTAATTCAGTCATTGGCCTTAAGGAACTCCAGTTTGCAAATGCAAATACATGATTAGAATTGGCATAATCCATGGCACGATCGGGTCTGGAAACTATGTAATTTTCACCTTGTTTTTCTATTGAAAATCGTACAAGGGGTTGATTTGGAGAGTTTGGTGCAGGCAATAACATGTTTGTCATAGGAATTGGCATAGGCGGTGATGAGTTAGTAGTCGATACTTTTGTAGTATTTAGGAAATCTGTGTATTGACCCTGACTAACTTCATATTTCATGGCGTAAAAAGCCTTATATCCAACCGGATAATTAGAATATTTAAATGGCTCTTCATTATTTATTCCAATTCCTTTAGTACCAT
Organism: Daejeonella sp.; assembly: GCF_044342615.1. Taxonomy (GTDB): domain Bacteria; phylum Bacteroidota; class Bacteroidia; order Sphingobacteriales; family Sphingobacteriaceae; genus Daejeonella. The sequence continues at coordinate 32,207 of NZ_JBIIPN010000004.1, forward strand.
TGATGTAAATTCCATTTATAATTACTTGGTCTGAATTATTTCCTGGACCTGAATTTGTAGAAGCTGTGGTTATTTTGGGACTGGTTTTATCTGAAATGATTGTAAACATTGGTGTATTTCTTCCGAATTTAGTTGTATCGGAAGGGATGAAGTTTTTAAAAATTGAGGAAACCAATCGGTCGGGTGATGATTGCATGTAAATATCTTTTGTAGGTGTATACGAATCTCCAAAAGCGAAACTTCCCTGAGGTACGTAAACCATTTCTGTAGCAAAGAATCTAATTTCTGCACTGTCAATATTTGCAACAGAATCTATACCGTAGTTCCATAATATTTTTATTCCACTTAAATCGATATTCCCCGAACCCTTAGATGATCTGTAAATAAATGCCCCCATTCTATCTGAAGGTACCACGATTTTTGCGTTCTGTGGATTACCTTCAATAGAATTGCCTGAGGTCTGAAATTTAATATGCTTCCAAGTACCGTTCGGCCTTTTTACCTTAGCTGTAATCCATGCTGCATCCCAGTTAATATCATCTCTCCAAGAATTCTCCCATGATAAGTCAAATTTTATTTTTATGTCCTTTGTGGTTTTAATTGTATCTGTTAGAGTTAGTTTTTTAATTCGGATATTGTTTGCAAAAATTGCTTCCCCAAATAAAATTAACAAGAAAACTAAAATCATGCTTGGTATATATTTTTTCATAATCTGATAAATGATTTACTAAATTAAATATTTTTTTGTTTGTGTCAACAACATGGTAATTAAAGTAAAAATTACAAGTTTATAGTTAGTGATAATGATTTTTTTCAAAGTCATTTCATTAACATTATGTATTAAACTGCTCTTAGAAAGCCATAATCTTGCATTTTTGCCAGAATCAGTTATCCAAAGCAATTCAAAGCCCTTATTTCAAAGCTTTTTTAGCATTCCTTCTAATGCAGTTTCGAAGTTTCTTAACCTAGATAAAGATTTCTAAAATTAAACGATGCCTTCCTTATACTTACTATACATCATTTGACAAACCTTATCCATTGCCTTAAAAATTTTAACATCTAAATCGGTAGCATTGCTAATGCTTGTTAAAGTTAAAACAGCATGGTACAGCATTTCATTATCTTGACTTGCAATACGTTCTATAAAATTGATTGTATTACTTCCATTTGGAGATTCTGAAACAATTATTTCGTCTGTATGCTTATCTATTGCAAATAATATATTTTGGCTCATAGCGATTTAAACTGCTTTTAAATTATTAATGTGATTGACATCTACCATTGGAACTTGTTGTCATCCTTTTGCATATTAACCCTTTCTGTGTTGTTCCGGTGCATTGTGTTGAAGTACTTTTATATTTTGTACTGGTGGTCTTGACATCACAACAATCTCTTCCCACTTTCCTGTCATGTACCTTACAATAACAGCTATTTGATTTACTTCGGTTACATTTTTGACAAAGTAACTGAATATTTGAGGCATTATTCTTACCACCACAAGAAAATGGAGTGATATGATCATATTCTAAGTTTAGAGAACTACCACAACATTGACAAAGGCCACCATCTCTCGCAAAAACAATCTTTTTTGTTGTTGCTGATATATAACGACTCTGAGAAAAGCAACAAACACTAAATAAAAGGAGTGTTATGATGAGGGATAGTTTTTTCATTATGGGATGTTTTTGAGCGCTAAATTAATTAAATAATTTACGTTTGAATTAACAATCAAAAAAATATAAAATTGAGAGAAATATATTCTGTTGAGGCACATTATTTGCGTTTTTTTATAAGTTAGTATTCATTTCATTTCAATTCTACTTTCTCCCCAAACCATATTATTGTTACAATCTCCAAATTTTTACCATAAGTCTTTGATAATTAATTATTTATGTATTTTAATTTTTTTAATCCATCTCTTTTTTCGTCTTTCTTATTGTTTCTTCTTTAGTATTTTCTTATATTTCAGTTTAAAATTTAAAAAACACAATGAGAACAAAGCATTTTTTATTTTTTGCATTCTTATTCTTCGGAATGGCTGCAAATGCTCAGCAGTCGGTCAAAAGCTCAGGCAAACCTTATAGTTATATTATTAAAGGTGGGCATGTAATCGACGCTAAGAATAATATCAACGAAGTAATGGATATTGCCATTACGGCAGGAGCTCGTGCACAAGCAGCACGCCCAGCAAGTGCAAACAGTCCGGCAAGCCCCGCAGTACCTGCTACAGAAGGTAAAGTGGCAATGATTGCAAAAAATATTAACGCAGATCTTGCAGATCAAATTATTGACGCTAAGGGACTCTATGTAACTCCGGGTTTGATTGATATTCACGTTCATTTTTTCTGGGGACATGATGGTTCTTATTTGAAAAATGCTGCAACCGCATTACCTGCTGATGGTTTTACTTTCCGTAGTGGGGTAACCTCTGTAGTTGATGCAGGATGTACTGGATGGAGAGATTTTGAACTCTATAAAAAGCAAACGATTGATGCTTCTAAAACTCGTGTAATGGCCATGCTAAACATTGTCGGTACAGGTATGGACGGTGCTGGAGAAAACAATATCAATGAAATGGATTCTAAAAAAGCTGCTGAAATGGCTAAGAAATATCCAAAAGATGTGGTAGGTTTCAAGCTAGCTCACTATAGCGGTCGTACTTGGGAACCAACAGATCGTTTAATAGAGGCAGGTCGTTTGGCAAATCTTCCAGTAATGGTTGATTTTGGTTCTGCAGATCCTTTCTTACCTCTTGATTCATTATTTAATGTGAAATTCCGCCCTGGCGATATTTATACCCATGCATTCGGTGGTAATGGTACTAGTAGCCCTAATGGTAGAGAGTCAATCGTTGACATGAATGGTAAAGTAAAGCCATTTGTTTATAAAGCTCGTGACAGAGGAATTGTATTCGATATTGGTTTTGGTGGTGCATCTTATCTATACAATCAAGGTGTTCCTGCCGTTAAAGCTGGATTCTTCCCAACTACGATCAGCTCCGACCTTCATACAGGAAGTATGAATGGTCCGATGAAAAGCATGGAAAACCTAATGGGATTATTCATGGCTACAGGAATGCCATTAAAAGATGTGGTTGCAGCTAGTACTTGGCATCCTGCAAAAGCAATTAAGCGTGAGGAATTGGGTAACCTTTCTGTAGGCTCTGTGGCTGATATTGCAATCTTTAAAATAAATGAGGGTCAGTTTGGCTGGCCAGTTAGAGGTGGTAAAATTGAAGGAACAAAAAGATTCCAAACTGAAATGACCATCAGAGATGGTAATATTGTTTATGATTTAAATGGTATAGCTCAAGTTGCGGGACCAACTGCAGTAAAATAATTTTTAAGAAATAATTTAAAGGTGCTTTTCATTTGGGAAGCACCTTTTTTATTATACCTTCATTAAATATTAATAACCTTCATTATGTTCATCAAAAAGGCTTTTTTATGCTCATTCTTGTTAATTAGCATACTTAGAATTGAGGCTCAGACTCTTAAAATTGCCACTTATAATGTACGTCTTTATAATAATGGAGATACTGGCAATTTATGGGTAGATCGCGCCCCACGTGTTGCCAGTCTGATTCGTTTTCACGATTTTGATGTTTTTGGTGTCCAAGAAGCTTTTAAAAACCAATTGGACGATATGAGCAGTGCTTTGCCAGAATATGCACGCTATGGAGTTGGAAGGGAGGATGGAAAGCAAGCTGGTGAGCATTCTTCTATTTACTATAAAAAAAATCAATTTAAATTGCTTAAAAGTGGCGATTTCTGGCTGTCTGAGACTCCAAATGTACCAGGAAAGGGTTGGGATGCCACTTGTTGTAATCGAATTTGTTCTTGGGTGTATTTGGAAGAGATTAAGACTCGCAAAAAGTTTTATCTATTTAATGTACATTTTGATCATCAAGGAGTAATTGCAAGAAGAGAAAGTGCCAAGCTAATGGTGCAAAAAATAAAGGAAATTTCTGCTAATCAGCCGGTTGTGTTAACTGGCGATTTTAATGGCAGTCGATCAAGCGAGTTATACCAAATTTTAACGAACTCTCTGATTTTAAGCGATTCATATTCGGGAGTGAAATTCCCTTATGAAAATAATACATCCTTCAGTGGGTTTAAAACCCCAAAAGGAATGGATGTTATTGATCATATATTTATTTCAAAGCATTTTACATCCACAAAATGGGGCATTTTAACGGATACTTATTTTGGGAAATATCCTTCAGATCATTTCCCGGTTGTAAGTTACTTGAAATTCAATAAATGATTTTAAAAAGATAAAGAGGGTAATTTTTACCCTTTTAGCTCTCTTTTACTTCGGTTTTTTTGGGTTCTTCTGAAACTCCATCCTTAGCATCTTTAAACTCTTTCATGCCACGGCCCAAGCCACGCATAAGTTCTGGAAGCTTCTTGCCTCCAAACATCAATAATACCACCACCACAATTAAAATAATTTCAGGTCCGCCTAGTCCAGCCATAATTTTATATCTTATTTTTAAGCAAGGTGTGAATAAATTTTAGTTTTTTAAAATTATTAATTAATCTGTTTCAAAATATTTTTTCTTGGCCTTAATTTACCTAAATCCTTTCCATGTGGCTTCAATTAAAATCAAGCATTTCACTGATTTTAATCAATATAAAGCATCTTAATTTCTTACATTTTTGTATAAATTCTTTTGCTATGAAAAATCTCCAAGATGTTAATACAGCTATTTTCGACCTTCGCAAAAGAGGGTACCGATTAGATTTTAATTTTTATTCTAAATACATTATTTGCGTGCCTTTGAAGCTAAAAATCGACTTAACGGATGTAGAGATTGATGAGACCTATAAATTTCCTTCGAAGGAGTATCCGGGAAGGCAAAATATTTTATGTGCATTAAAAACTCATGGCGGACAAAGAGGAATTCTTTATGAGGTTTCGGATCGAGTTTTTGAGCTTTTTGAGGTTGTAAGACCCAAAACAAAATTATCTAATACAAAAGAAAAGAAGCAGAAAAGGAAGGATTCTTACCCATCCCAAACTTTGCTCACAGCAGGATGATAAATATTAATCAATTAAATATGAAAATTGAATCTAAAATATTACCTGAGCAGATTTCAGATACTTTCTTTGAGCCTGCTCATGAAAAAAAAATTAAACTGAAGCCTAAAACAGAAAAGGTTAAAATGCCGATTATAGGTGTTTTAAATTTTGATGAATATGTGCTTAATGAGGATAAAGAGAAGCAAGCCAAGGTCCCGGTTTATAATCAAAGAATATTGAAATTATTGGATGATTTAGAATGTCCATTATTATTGCTTCCGCGGATACAAAGTGGCAACATTATTCAAAAAATAGGTTTTTTCACAGACATACGATTTACGGGCCTCGCTACCATTGCCATGATTGTTAAAATTGCGAAATCCTTCCAGGCAGGATTAACCCTTTTTAATTTTGCTGAACCTGCAATTCCTGAAATGGATGATGATTATGCCCATAGCTTTTTCATGAATAAGGGGATGTCGAAGGTTAATGGACTAGAACTTAAGCTTGTAAATATTGAGAAGGCAACGGCTTTCAATAATTTGGAAAGTATTTTAGATCAGCATGATATCGATTTGATTGCCGCGATGAATGGTAGAAAAGACCTGCTTTATAAATTGGATTTCGGATAATAGTGCTTCAAAATCGCTGTCCAAGCCATAATCATTTCTAGATGATATTAAACTTTAAACCATCTATCAATCAATTACAAGCAAATAAGCAAGATATGCTGGTATTGGCAGGAGATATTGGCGGTACTAAAACCAACCTGGCTTTATTTAAGGCCTCTGGCGATGAAATTGTATCCTTGCATAATCTTTCATATCGCACATCTGATTTCTCAAGCCTGGTTGAGCTTTTGGCTTTATTTTTAAAAGATATACCTGATCCCAATAAAATTTGCCTCGGTGTTGCTGGTCCCGTACTCAATGGCCATGCTAAACTCTCCAATATTAAATGGGAAATTGATCAAAAAGAACTTAAAAAACATTTTAAAAAGGATTTTTCAATCATCAACGACCTAGAAGCAACAGCCTATGGTTTGGCGATGCTGAATGAGTCTGATACCGTTGTAATTCATCAAGGGAAAGATCAAATTTCAGGAAATGCTGCAGTTATTGCTCCAGGTACTGGCTTAGGTGAAGCAGGAATTTACTGGGATGGGAGATTTTATCATCCCTTTGCAACCGAGGGTGGTCATGCTGATTTTGCTTCTCGCAATGCGCAAGATTTTGATTTATTCCTTTATTTACAAAAGCAATTTGGACATGTGAGTTGGGAGCGGGTGCTTAGCGGACCAGGAATTATTCAGATTTATCAATTTCTTGTTCACGAAGTAAAAATAGAGGAAAGTGCTTTTATAAAAGAGCAGTTTAAAAATGGCTACGATGCCTCTATAATTAGTCGGAATGTTGAAAAATGCCCGCTTTGCAAGGAAACAATGAAGCTTTTTATACGATTTTTAGCCTTTGAATCTGCCAATTTGGTTTTAAAGCATAATGCTACTGGCGGACTATTTATTGGTGGTGGAATAGCGCCCTCTATTTTAGCTCTTTTTAAAGAATATGATTTTAATAGGTTTTTCTGCCAAAGTGGTCGATTGAACGATTTAATTGAGAATGTTACGGTTAGGGTCATTCTCAATACAAAAGCTGCCTTGTTGGGGGCAGCTTGGTTTGGTGTTAATCATGATTAATTTAAAAGAATAATAATTTTCTTCCCAAATCTTAAACCATAGGATGCTTACCACTCTCAAAACGTCCAGTTTTATTACTCAAAACAATTTTAAATAAAATAAGCTCGATCTTGGTTTCAATATCATATTCATTTACACTTATGGCATGAAAAGGATGCTGAGCAGGATCGCTTACCAAAGGCATAATCTTGTGAATTAATCCCTGCATAGCCCTGCCACGCTCTTGTGGGTCAGTGATTTCTTCAAATCTTCCCCAAGCAATTACCGTCTGCCATCGAAAAATGGATTGAATTTCTTCAACTTCGAAACAAACCTCCGGGTTTTTCCGCATCATCTCTATTTTTTTTCCCAAAGCCGAATGTGAGATGATACTGGTGCCATCATAAATATAATTGGTCGGGACCAAATAGATAGCCCCGTCTGCATGGCATGCAATACGCCCAATAACCTGTCTCTTTAATAGGTTTTCAACTTCTTCTTCATTCAAATTTCCCAGCATAATTCCGGATTTTTATGGTTTACTCATTTTTATTGTTTTTTACACTCTCTATTTTAACAATTTTTAGAGCACCAATGTTTTATAAATATCCGATTCTTCTAGGGCACGTTCTAAACGACTTAAAAAAATTAATTCTGATTTATTTTTTGCAGCAAAAGAATAGCTTATCGCAGATGCAGTTTTCATAATCATTCCCTTAACTTTTTCAGTAAATAGGTCTGGGTATTTTTCCTTAAAAACTTGTAGGCTATGTATTGCTTTTCCCGGATCTGGATGCTTATCTGATAACCAATCGAACACAATTTCAATCTGATAGGCTGAATCTGTTTCGAATTCGTCAAAAGTATCATCAAAAGCTAACCAATGTGCTTTTACTGATTTTTTTAATTCAGCCATTTCTTCTTTTCTTACGATTTTATCTACTGCTGCAGCGGCATAAAATATCTTACCTAAGAGCTGGTAAAATCTTAATATAGTTTTGTTTGAATACTTCATTGACCCTGTTTTTTTCTTGGGTCAATTTGCATTTTTTAGCTTAAAGGCTAGATGATAATGGCTAACAAAATCTATGATGTTTATCAAGCTTTGCTTTGAGGAATAATCATGCCTGAAAATGATATTTTCAAGCATGATGAATAAAAAAACTTATTTGGATAAACCCGCTTCGGCAATTAGTAAGAGCAATCCGAACTTTATGGCTTCATCGCCTTTTTCATTAATCCACCACTCGTCTAGTGAATGGGCATTTCCACTATTTCCACCTCGTCCAATCGTAATACTTGGAATGCCTAATGAAATGGGAATGTTCGAATTTGTTGATCCTGCCCCAATTTTTGCCGTACGATTAAAGAATTCATTTGCTGCAGCTGCTCTTTGGATTATAGCCAAGTTTTCTTCTTGAAGGCCTGAAGGACGCTCACCAATCTTTTCGAAAATTAAACTAAGTTTCGGGCCTTTTTGAACTTTAGAATTATAGTCGTTCAAGGCTTTATTCATCTGTTCTTTTAATATTTTTTCGGTTCCTAATAATTTCTCAGGACTTAAAGAACGCATATCAACTTCAATCCAAGTCTCAAAAGGTATAGAATTTACCGAGGTTCCACCACCAATACGTCCCACATTGAAGGTGGTTTTTGGTCCCGTACTCACAAAATCACTAGCTACCGTACTGAAGTAATCGATTGCCTTTCCCATTGCATGATGCGGATTAGCTAATCCAAAAGCACCAAAAGAATGTCCTCCAGGACCATTAAAAGTCACTTTATAGCGTAATGATCCAAGTCCGCTAGTAACCACCCGGTTTATTTCGCCACCATCAATAGCAATATGTGAAACTATTTTTTTAGCTCCTTGTTTAAAGATGTTTTTGATGCCTCTAAGATCTCCTAAACCCTCTTCACCAACAGTGCCCGCAAATAAAATATCTGATTCTGTTTTTATTGAAGCGCTATTCATGGCTTTTAAAATGGTAAGCATCATGCTTAATCCACGGGTATCATCACCAATTCCAGGTGCATAAAGTGTATCCCCCTTCATTTTTACTTTAACATCCGTTTCGATAGGAAATACAGTGTCTAAATGTGCATCAATCAGGACAGTTTTGCCATTTCCACTGCCTTTTCTTAAAGCTAAGACATTACCTACACCATCAATCCATATGCTGTCAATTCCTGCATCTTCCAGCATTTTTTTGAAGTGTTCTGCTCTTTTCTGCTCTTGGAAGGGTGGAGCGGGTATTTCAGTGAGCTCAATAAGCTCTTTGATACTAGTAGGCTCTAAATCCTGAATGATTTGGAAAGCCTTTTGTACTTTATCGTTTTTGCTTAGTTTTTCAATGTCCTTCTTAAAAATAGGTTGAGCATTTATGTTTTTCTCATTTTGGGCGAAAAGCATCGCGGAAGCGAAGAAAAAAAGTGTGAAAAGTGATGCTTTTTTCATAAAAAAAAATTCTTAAGATTGAATTATTAAATATAGTAATTCA
>NZ_JBIIPN010000184.1:0-4167 GCF_044342615.1 Daejeonella sp.
CTTCATCGAGAGAAACATTAACATCTTGATCTCCATGTATGATTAGCCAAGGCTTATGAATTTGTTTAGCTGCGAGCAAAATATCGTATGCTTTTACGTTTTTTTCTAAATCGTGTAAAAGGTCGATTTTCAAGGGAGTGTATTGTTTTGTGCGTGTGTTAAAATTAAAAATAACGCCTTTGCTCCGCCACTCTTTTTCATCTTCTTTTTTCCAGAGACTTCTAAAATCAGAGATTGCAGCCCAAGTTATCAGTTTGTTGATACGAGTGTCTTTAGCAGTCTGAATGATAGATGTTCCACCACCTCGACTATGTCCGATAAGGTATAATTTTTCTGATTTAGGAAAGTCTTTGCCACTTTTTGCAAATGAAATTACTTGGTCTAAATCAAAAAATTCTTTGCTAAATGTATTGTCGCCAAAGGCACCAAGATCAGTAAATTCTGTTGGTTTTTCGGGACTTGTACCATTATGTGAAAAGTTGAATTTTAGAAATCTAAATCCTTGTTTTAAAAAGTATTCTGAAACAAGATTATAGGCTCCCCAGTCTTTAAAGCCTTTAAAACCATGCACAAATAATACAATCGGATGATCTTCTTGTCCAGTTTTAAAATTGAGATCCATTAAAATGGGTCTCCCTTCTGCTCCTTCAATAGTGAATGATTGACGGATAATCATATAATTAAACTTTAATATCTATTTGGAGATAAACACCTTTATTCAATCAATCTCCTTTGAAATGAATATTACAATATATGAAAATTAAGCTATTTTCCAAATTTTATTGGATGTTTTGGTCTATATTTCGACCAAATTGATCTATTTCTATTAAATTTCATTTATTAGGATTCTTTACGTTTGATCAAGATTTTTTTTCAAAAAACATCCTGAATTAATATATTTCGAGGGTGTTTTACAGGTTATTGTCATATCTTGTTTATAATCTTTCTAAACGCTTGTGTTTACATAGGTATGACATATTGAAAAACCCTTATTTATTACATTTGTTTCGGTTTTAAAAAATAGGATTACACAACTTGAAGTATTTAAAAGTCATTGCCTTTACGCATAAACAAATTGACCTAAAGGATTTAGGGAAATTTGTTATTTGCAATGAGTCATTGGAAAGTAGTTTAGAAAGTGTTAGACAGAAGTTTGACATTCCTGAAATATTTTACATTGGGACTTGCAACCGCGTAGAGTTTGTTTTTACTTCTGAGCAAAATCTAACACATGAATTTGTAAAGGATTTTATTCAGGCTTTAAACTTGCCCATTTCTGAAGAGCAGGCTCATACCTTTTCTGAGCAAGTTTCAATTTATGAAGATGAGGATGCATTAAATCATCTTCTTAGGATTTCATGTTCACTTGAGAGTTTAGTAGTGGGTGAAAAGGAAATTCTTGCTCAGGTACGTAAGGCTTATGATACTTGCCGTGTTGCAGGCTTTACCGGCGATTACATGCGTCTCATCATGAATCGTGTTGTGAAAACATCCAAAGAAGTTTATACCAATACCGCTATTGCTCGCAAGCCTATTTCAGTGGTTTCTTTAGCTTACAGAAAATTGCGTGAGTTGAAAATGTGTACTAATTCTCGAATTTTGATTATTGGTGCCGGCGAGACAAATAAAAATCTTTCTAAATATCTGCAAAAGCATAAATATTCAAATTTTACAATTTTTAATCGCTCGATTGAAAATGCACGTATTCTTGCTGATGAACTGGGTGGTGTAGCATATGGTTTAGAGGCATTAAAAACCTTTAAAAACGGATTTGATGTTATTATTACTTGTACAAGTGCCACAGAACCTATTATTACCAATGAAATTTATAAGTCGCTTCTTAATGGAGATGAATCCAGAAAAGTCATTGTTGATTTAGCCGTTCCAAATGATACAAGTCCGGAAGTACTTCAAAATAACCCTGTTACCTTCATCGAAGTTCATAGTCTGCAGGAAATAGCCAATAGCAATTTGAAGGAGCGTTATGAGGAACTTATTTTTGCTGAGCGTATAATTGAAGAAAATATTCAAGATTTCAAACCAGTTTTAAAGCAACGCAGGGTTGAGATTGCCATGAAAGAGGTGCCAGAAAAAATCAAAGAAATCAGAAATGCTGCTGTAAACGGTATTTTTGCTCAAGAAATTGAAAATATGGATCAACAATCGCGTGAAGTATTGGAGCGAGTGATGAATTATATGGAAAAAAAATATATCAGCCTTCCAATGATTATGGCAAAGGATATATTGATAAATAACAGTTGATTTCCTGCTTATCCCAATGATTTTGGCTATTTTTGGCCTTCAAAAAACGAGTCAATTCAATTTAATGCCATGTCTGATCATTTAACAGAAGATAAAGAAAAGTCTAAAATAATTATTGGTACCCGAGGGAGTGAGCTCGCATTGTGGCAAGCTAATTACGTTAAGGGTCTTTTGTCAAATATTGGCCTTGATTCGGAGTTAAAAATCATTAAAACTCAAGGCGATAAAATTTTGAACTTAAGTTTCGATAAGCTTGAAGGCAAAGGCTTTTTTACAAAAGAACTTGAAGAGGAGCTTTTAAGTGGGACTATCGATCTTGCTGTGCATTCTCATAAAGATTTACCGACTAATCATCCTGAAGGTTTAATTATTGCTGCAGTTTCTGAACGTGAAGATCCTGCTGAACTTCTTTTAATTCTGAAGGATTGTGTTGATGTTCAGCATAAATTATCTGTCAAATTTGGGGCTATGGTTGGTACATCGTCTAACCGACGAAAGGCACAGCTTTTGGCAGTTCGCCCAGATCTTGAAATTGAAGAGCTTCGTGGGAATGTGATTACAAGAATTCAGAAGTTAAGGGATGAGAAATATGATGCTATCATGCTTGCTAAGGCTGGTGTTTTGCGCTTAGGACTCGATTTAAGTGAGTTTTATGTCGAGGAGTTGGAACCTAACGAACTGATCCCTGCGCCTGCACAAGGTGTTTTGGCTTATCAAATCCGCGAAAGCGATACCGCCCTTTTCGAAAAGCTTCAAGCTATTAATAATAAGGATATTGCAGAACAAATTGGCATAGAAAGGAAAGTGTTGAACCTATTTGAGGGGGGCTGTCAAATGCCTTTAGGATGTTACTGCCGTAAAGATGGTAATACTTTTCAAATTTGGACTTCCAAGGCTGATGATGGAGATGATTTTCCGGATAGGCTTTTCACTGAATCTCAAACATCTGAAGGAATTGCTGAAAAAATTGTTGCAAAATTTGCTCCTAATCGGGAATTTCCCAAAAATATATTTATTACCCGCGAACTTTCTGAATCAAGCTATCTTAAACATTCCATGACAAAACATGGTGTTGAAGTGGAGGGGCGTTCTTTAATTCGGACCTTCCCTTCGATTAATAAATTGGATTCATTTATTTTTAGAAATATAGAATGGGTTTTCTTTAGTAGTAAGAATGCTATTGAGTATTTCTTCAAACTTGAGCCTCAACTTCCTAAAAAAGTCAAATTTGGTGTCTTGGGTAGAGCTTCCGAGGATGCACTACGTCTCCATGGTAAAAAAGCCGATTTTAATGGTGAAGAGGAGGGTATTGATACGAGCGATATCGCTAAAGAATTTGCTAAACTTGCTAATGGGAAAAATGTTCTTTTCCCAAGTGCAAAAGGCTCTTTAAAGACTATTCAAAAGGAATTGTCTGCTGATACTAAAATTGTAGAATTAACTGTTTACGAGACAGTTAGTGTCGAAAATGTTGAAAAATCTAATGCTGAAGTCTTGATTTTCACAAGTCCCTCAAACGTAGATTCTTATTTTGCCGAGAACTTGCTTGACCCTGATCAAAAGGTAATTTGTATTGGAAAAACAACTGGGCAGAAATTTGATGACATGGGTGTAAAATATACTTTGCCATTTTCGCCTGATGAAATAGGCTTGGCAGAGGCAGTATTTGCGCTCGATTAATTTAAAATATAGCATGGATAATATGTTAAATCGCCCTAGGAGACTAAGAACAACACCAGTTTTACGTGAAATGGTTGCAGAAACCAGATTGTCGAAGGATATTTTCATCTATCCTTATTTTGTTGTTCCCGGCAAAAATGTGGTTCATGGTATTGATGCGATGCCAGGAATTAATCATTTTTCAGTTGATACACTTTTGAAGGATGTTGAGAAATCCTTGAAAGT
>NZ_JBIIPN010000067.1:0-13799 GCF_044342615.1 Daejeonella sp.
CTGCCGGTTTGCGCCATCGGCCTCAGCCTGAGCAACTTTCAAGTAGAAATCATTTTTTAATAAACGGACAGGCACGAGCGACTTTAAACTAAGTTTGGTATCCCCTTCTTGAGCTTCAATAATTGCGTTTTTGAAATTTGCATGTGCCGACGATTCGCTTGAAGCCGCAAATAAAGAACCTATTTGTACACCTTGAGCACCTAAGGCAAAGGCAGCAAGCATGGCTCTTCCACTCCCAATTCCACCGGCAGCAATAAGCGGAATGGATACCGCATCATAAATTTCGGGCACTAAGCATAGCGTTGTAGTTTCTTCGCGTCCATTATGCCCACCCGCTTCAAATCCCTCGGCAACGATAGCATCAACGCCACATTGCTCCGCTTTTTGAGCAAATTTCTTATTGGCAATAACATGCACCACAGTAATATTATTTTCCTTCAAAAAGGGAGTCCACAAGGCAGGATTTCCTGCAGAACTAAAAACAATCTTCACCTTTTCCTCTACAATAATATTCATGATCTGCTCAATATCAGGGTATAGAAGAGGAACATTTACACCAAAAGGGCGATTTGTTGCACGTTTACATTTCTGAATATGCTCTCGCAAAACCTCTGGATACATCGAACCCGCCCCAATCAATCCGAGTCCGCCAGCATTACTTACCGCCGAAGCCAAACGCCAGCCACTGCACCAAACCATACCCCCCTGAATAATTGGATACTCAATATTGAACAGTTTTTTTATTGCATTCATGGCTGTATTTGATTTTTATAAATCTATAACTAAATCATTTTCAATACTTTAGACTTATGCGTAATTTCCATTCCCTGTATTTCAGAAATGAGATTTAAACCCGGAATTTTACCCTTTTCAATAGATCCAAAAGTCTTATCAATTCCTAAAAATTGTGCCCCATTGATAGTTGCCCATTTCATCATTTCGCTCGTTAGCAGATGAGGGAAATGCTTTTTAATACTTTGCATTTCAGATAATATACACAGTTTTTCATTCGAAGCCAAACTATCAGTCCCGAGGGTAATATTAAAACCCGAATTTATAAACAATTCAACATCAGGCAATTGGCTTTCAATATATTGATTTGCATTTGGACAAAAACACCAATGTAAATCCTTCCCAGATTGTTTCGCTTTGGCGATATCCTCTGCATTAGTAAAGGTGTTATGAACAAGTAGAACCTTCTGATTATCAGAGATTAATGGCAAAAGGGTTTGCAAGGAAGTCTGCCCCTGAGCTTCAAAAAAGTCGATATTAAGATTCAACATTTTATAGAAATCTAAAAAAGCCCCTTTTTTATTTAGGAATAAATCATTTTCAGGCTCACTTTCTTGATTGTGCATGCTAAACAGGTTTTCATGCTCATCAGAATACGATTTTATGAATTCGAAGAGCTGCTTTGAGACCGAATAAGGTGCATGTGGAGCGAGGGAAGCATGTAATGGTGCAAAATTGGCTTTAAGTTCAAGCGCCTTTTCAAAGGCTATTTGAGCCCTTGCGGGATCAAAGCCAAGAAGTTCAATAAAAGTATGGTAAAAGATCTTGCTTTTTTGCTTTATGGATACCGATAAATCTATGTTTGAGATATCTCCTACGGCTATAATTCCATTGTCAAACATCTGTGAATCAGCATCATGCATGGCTTGCAATAGCTCTGAATCATCTGCTGATCTTAGCGAAATTACTGATTTGATGAAATCTACTAGTCCCCTAGCACGTGGAATTTTTCCTAGCATATGCGAAAGTTCCAAGTGGCAATGTGCATTCACAAAACCAGGAACGATAATGCCTTTATGCCGTTCAATAGATGCAGACAACTGAGAAATTTGATTAGGGCTCAATACATCCAAAATCTCACCCGATTCATGAAGCGCAATTACCCCATCCTTAATCGGTTCAGAAGAAACTGGAAAAATATAATCTGCACTGAGGTATCTAGGCATAAAGCAAAAGTAGGAGATTATGTCCTATCCTAAAATAGGTTTACACAAAAAATAAAATATGGAACAAATAGTTCAAACATTAAGGTTATTAAGGTGGATGTACAAAAAAATATAATTTTACTGATTACCGCCCTTTCTATCTAAATACTATGTACTAAATACTAAGTACTAAATACTGTCTTGTACTGAAATAGGTTTACACAAAAAATAAAATGTGGAACAAATAGTTCAAACATCAAGGTTATTAAGGTGGATGTATCAAAAAAATATAATTTTACTGATTAGCGTCCTTTCTATCTAAATACTATGTACTAAATACTATGTACTCTCAATAACAGATCGCGACCTATCCCTACGCGGTAAATGAACAAAAATTCGTATTTTTGCAATAATGCCAGATTCTCATAAAATAGACATACGCAGTTTATCACCTGATAAGCTAAAAGAGCACTTCATCTCCATTTCAGAGCCTGCCTTTAGGGCTAAACAGGTATATGAATGGCTATGGGAAAAGTCGTGTACTGATTTTGAGGAGATGAGCAATCTTTCCAAAGCTTTGAGAGAGAAATTGAAGGAAAGCTTTACAATTAATAATGTAAAGGTACATCAATCGCAGTTTAGCGCCGATAAAACCATAAAAAGCACCTTCATGCTTTACGATAATAATATAATTGAGGGCGTTTTAATTCCGGCTACCGACCGTATGACGGCATGTGTTAGTTCACAAGTTGGTTGTAGTCTGACCTGCAAATTTTGTGCAACAGGATACATGGATCGTAAGCGTAATTTAAATGCCGATGAGATATACGATCAAGTAGTTTTAATAGATAAGCAAGCGAAGGAAAACTATCAAATTCCATTGAGCAATATTGTTTACATGGGTATGGGTGAGCCTCTTTTGAACTATGCTAATGTGTTAAAGTCGGTAGAGCGAATTACCGCAAAAGACGGCTTAAACATGGCAGCCAAACGTATTACGGTATCAACTGCAGGCATTGCCAAAATGATTAAAAAATTGGGGGATGATGAAGTCCGATTTAATTTAGCCCTGTCCCTCCATGCCGCAAACGATGAAAAGCGAAATACCATTATGCCTATCAACGAGCAAAACTCATTAAAAGCATTGGCTGAAGCTTTGAAATATTTTTATTCCAAGACTAAAAATCCCGTTACCTATGAGTATATCGTTTTTAACGATTTCAACGATAATATTAGCGATGCCGAGGAGCTTGTAAAATTCTGCCGACATATTCCTTGCAAGGTCAATATCATTGAATACAATCCGATCAGCTTTGCCGATTATGAAAATGCAGGTATTGATAAAATTGAAGCTTTTGCGGCACATCTCCGAAAAAGTGGAATCAATACCAATATTCGTAGAAGTAGAGGCAAGGATATTGACGCTGCCTGTGGACAATTGGCGGTGAAGAGTTAAGGTTTATTCTAGACTTTAATTAACTAAGCCAGCTTTTAACTTTTAATAATAATGGAAATAAATAGATAAAGGCTTTTACGGGCAAAATCAACTTTAACATTAAAATCCAATTGTGTTTTCCGTAGCTAACCTTAAAATCTCTAGCAATATAATTATTGAACCCCCGCTTAATTATTTCTTGATTAAAAGGTATATGCTCGCAAACAGATTCTAATCTATTTAATGGATTCAACACATTTTTATATCGTAATCCTTTAATTGCCTGATAGTTATAAATACCCACGCCGCCAAAAGCAGAAATTATTGGGAGCAATGGAGTGGTTTTAATTTTTCTGTTTATTGATTTGAATGTTTGACCTAAAGACACAGGCGAATATGAAAATTGTTCCACTAAAGGATATTCCCATACCGCAAAAATGTCATAATAAATTTCAGACTTTCCAAAGGCAGATTGCATTATACTCATGCCATTTGAGAAAATTGCACCAGTTTTTTCATCAAAAGATTTTATAGCATTTATCAATCCCTCTAAAGAGATTTCTAACACATCAATGTCTATAACTATCACTAAATCAATTGGTTCTACTATCTTATCTATAAAATCTAAGTATAAATTTCTGTACGCAACCATTTTTTCAATACGTTGAGTACTAGTCATAGGATTTATATTTACATCACTATTTCTTGGGATGGTAACTGTTTCAAAATCGTTTGAAAGGATAGTTACATTTTTAGAATTTTTTTCCCAATCATTCAACAATAACTTGGTCGCGTCGATACTATCATTTTCAACCACAACTACTTGAGAATAAGATAATTGGGCGCGAAAACTCTCCAGCAAAGGAATATTAATTCTTAAACTGTTTTCACAATCACGTGCAAGAGCTGCAATTATTATATGCTTATCTATCATTGATTGTCAAAGTAAATAAATGTTTTTTATTTAGACATAATTGTTTAAAACTAAAAATAAACAATCCTTTGTTGAGTACGGTGGCCGATTCATCTATTATACTGAAGCTTTTGCGGGATATTTGGTTGGTCCTCTGGTCGATGTTGTAACCGTACCAGCCAACACCTAACATCGTCACCTACCGTTTACTAAATAAGTCGACACACTAGAGTTCTATCCCATTCTCAAATCCTAAATTAAATCATGAAAAAAAAATTAGGCTATTTAGGAGATTTATTAGCTCTGTTCTTTCCTGAACTTTGTGCTGCTTGCGGAAAAAGTTTATTCAAAAATGAGCGTATAATATGCACCAACTGTGTCTATCATCTCCCACAAACAAACTTTCACGAAGACCCTAACAATAAGATGGCCAGGCAATTATGGGGCAGATTCCCTTTTGTGCAGACCATTGCTTTCTTGTATTTCCGCAAGGGCAGCAGAATACAAAATATGATGCATAAACTAAAGTATAGGAAAAGTCCGGAGACTGGCATCCGCCTCGGTGAGCTCTATGCCTATGAGCTAAAAAGGTCAGATATTTTCAAGAAATCAGACTTAATTATGCCTATTCCACTGCATCCTGCAAAGTTTAAAAAAAGGGGGTATAATCAGAGTGAATGTATTGCTAAGGGACTTTCAGCGATCCTGAATATCCCTATCAACACCAAAAATTTGGTAAGGCTTGAAAATACAGAAACTCAAACCAAGAAATCACGCTATGCACGATATGAAAATTTAGTAAGCGCCTTTGATGTAAAAGAAAAATCAGAATTGATAAACAAGCATATCATGCTCATTGATGATGTAATGACCACTGGAGCAACGCTCGAGGCTTGCAGCCTCCTACTTCAGGAAATTGAAGGAGTTAAAATCAGTATTTGCACGATTGCTTATGCGGAGTGAGGTATTTGAATTGCAAGCTTCAATTGTTCCTTATAACAAGGGTTTGCTTCGTCGTGCCTCCTCGCAATGACATGGGAGGAGGACTTGTCATTGCGCGCGCAGCAAAGCAATCTATTCCTAGTAACAAGAGTTTGCTTCGTCGTGCCTCCTCGCAATGACAAGTCGGATAATAGCCCACATCGATGATATGAGAAATTTCAAAAAAAATCCCTCATCACAATTGCAATGAGGGATCCTTCTAATTAATAATAAAATTACTTCGCGTAAAGCGGATGTTTTCCCATCATCTCATTCACCTTCTTACTTACCTTTTTAGCATTGGTAGCACTATCCGGTTTGGTAATCACCTCATCAATAAGCTCCACAATCTTTTCCATGTGTTTTTCTTTTAAACCACGAGTAGTCACAGCGGCAGTACCCACACGAATACCTGAAGTTACAAATGGTGATTTATCATCAAAAGGAACCATATTTTTATTAACCGTGATTGACGCTTCGCCCAAAGCATTTTCAGCATCCTTACCCGTAATATTTTTATTTCTCAAGTCGATAAGCATCATGTGATTATCAGTCCCGCCCGAAATTAACTGATACCCACGACTAACAAATGCTGCAGCCATAGCTTCCGCATTTTTCTTCACTTGAATGATATATTTCATGTAGTCTTCGCTCAAAGCTTCGCCAAAGGCAATGGCTTTTGCAGCGATAATATGCTCGAGCGGTCCACCCTGAGTGCCCGGAAAAACAGCCATATCCAATACCGAAGACATCATTCTAATCTCTCCCTTCGGAGTTTTATGTCCCATAGGATTTTCAAAGTCCTTACCCAATAAGATCATTCCACCCCTCGGACCTCTCAATGTTTTATGCGTAGTAGTAGTTACCACATGGCAATGCGGAAGTGGATCGTTTAGCAAACCACGAGCAATTAATCCAGAAGGATGAGAAATATCTGCCAATACTAAAGCACCAATTTCATCGGCCACAGACCTAATAAACTTATAATCCCAATCGCGCGAATAGGCCGAAGCACCACAAATAATAAGTTTTGGCTTTTCCTTCAAGGCAACTTCCTCCATTTTTTTGTAGTCAATTAATCCGCTTTCGCGATCAACTCCATAGAAATGAGGCTTGTATATTTTACCAGAAAAATTTACTGGAGAACCATGTGTAAGGTGCCCACCATGCGACAGATCGAAACCCAAAATTTTATCTCCTGCGTTTAACAATCCTAAGAATACAGCTGCATTTGCCTGCGCACCTGAATGTGGCTGAACATTGGCCCAACTAGCATTAAACAATTGCTTGGCACGCTCAATAGCTATATTTTCAACCTCATCAACAACCTCACATCCACCATAATAACGTTTACCGGGTAATCCTTCAGCATACTTATTAGTAAGTACAGAACCTGCAGCTTCCATAACCTGCTTGCTAACAAAATTCTCGGAAGCTATTAATTCAAGTCCAGTTTCTTGTCTTACCTGTTCCTCATCAATTAGGCTGAATATAAGTTTATCTCTCTTCATGGATGGTTTGATTGTATTTAATGTAAATATGAGTTTCTATGTTTAAAAATACAAATTAAGAATGGATTGAACTGATTTTAGACTCAATCCAAAAATTATTATAACCTAAACCGGTTTGAATCGTAATTAAATCCTGTTGCAGCATTTCTAACATGGCAAGGAAATTATATACAAAATGGACTTTATTGTCAGAATTTGCTAACAAAGTATTGTAATCCAGTCTTTTATTTATTGTAAGAAGCTGATCAATTAACTTCTTTTGTGTCTCAATCTGATAAGGATATTGCTCTACTACATGCTGCTGCTTATTATCGCGCTGCAAACTCCTGTCATAAACTCGATGGAAGGTGAGCATTAACCTATAAAGATTTAAAGATTCGAGCTCTTCACCAGGCTCAGCTAGGAGGGCAATTTGCTTCAAATCTTCGCTAATACTACCTCTTTTTTCTTGTTTAAAACGCTCATCTTCAAGTACTTTTAAATGTTCTGCAATTTCCTTAAACTTTTTATATTCAATTAGTTTTTGAATCAGATCACGCTTTAAATCAATTTCATTGCCTTCATCATCCAAATCAGGGCGAGGCAAGAGCATTTTGGCTTTGATGCGCATCAGAGTAGCAGCCACAAATATAAATTCGCTCGCCAATTCAATATTTAATGAATTCATCTGATGCAAATAATCCAGAAAATCGTCTGTTATGCTGGCAATTGGCACGTCCTGAATATCTAACTCATCACGTTCAATAAAGAATAAAAGCAGATCAAAAGGACCTTCAAACTGAGGAAGGCGTATCTCAAAACCGTCGGGAGAAAGCATATTATTGTCAAAAATAAGAAATTGGAATCAGTTTTGTGCTATAAAATATCGGGAAAAAGCAGTAAAAATTCGGTAGGGACAGGTCGCGATTTGTCCCTATCAAACAATCATCGAAAATCTATGGGAAATATGAATAAATATTTTTTAAAATATTAGAATGAAAACGGCTGGTAAGGTGACAACACCTACCAGAGGAGCGAACCGCAAGGACAGGTCGCGAATTGGGTATTAATATATTTCATGGATATTATGGAGGACAGGTCGCGACCTGGCCCTGTGCGAAACATCAAAATATATTCAACCCTCATTTTATATTTTAAGAATTATTAATATATTACATTCTAATTACCTAAGCTTATCGATATTCATTCATCTTTCTTAGTCAAAAAAGTAAAATGTTTGACAAATAAGTTATTTTTGCGGTTCAAAAATTTATAATCCTACATGCAAGTAAAGGCGGGCGAATATTTAGAGCAGATCAATTATCCTTCAGACTTGAAAAAGTTTAAAGAGGAGGATCTTGAGCGTATATGTTCTGAACTCAGACAATTTATTGTTGATACCGTATCGGTAAATGGTGGACATTTTGGTTCCAGCCTTGGGGTAGTGGAACTAACTGTTGCCTTACACTATGTGCTAAATACACCATACGACCAATTGGTTTGGGATGTTGGGCATCAGGCATACGGACATAAAATTTTAACAGGAAGAAGAGATTCTTTTCATACCAATCGTATCTATAAAGGTCTGAGTGGATTCCCAAAACGATCTGAAAGTGAATATGATACATTTGGCGTAGGACATTCATCTACCTCTATTTCGGCGGCCTTAGGAATGGCTGTTGCCTCTCAATATAAAGGTGAAAAAGACAGACAGCATGTGGCTGTAATTGGCGATGGTGCGATGACTGGTGGAATGGCCTTCGAAGCGCTTAACCATGCAGGGATAGAAAATTCAAACGTTTTGGTTATACTGAATGATAATTGCATGTCAATCGATCCAAATGTTGGTGCTTTAAAAGAATATTTAACAGATATTACTACCTCTAAGTCTTACAATCGATTTAGGGATGATATTTCTAGTGTCTTAAGCAAAATCTCTGAACTCGGACCCAATGCGCATGATATTGTCAAGAAAATTGAGAAAAGTATTAAAGGCGGACTATTAAAAAAGAGCAATTTCTTTGAGGCTCTTAAGTTCAGATATTTCGGTCCGATAGATGGCCACGATGTTAAACACCTCGCAAAAGTCTTAAAAGATTTAAAAGATATTCCCGGTCCAAAATTACTACACTGCGTAACAGTGAAGGGTAAAGGCTATGCTTTGGCAGAAAAAGACCAAACAAAATGGCACTCACCAGGGCTTTTCGACAAAATTACTGGAGAGATTAAAAAGTCGGCGAACGATAAACCTACAGCACCAAAATACCAAGATGTTTTTGGGCATACCATAGTTGAGCTCGCAGAAAAGAATGCTAAAATCATGGGTATCACTCCGGCGATGCCTTCAGGATCATCCCTAAACATCATGATGAAGGCCATGCCAGATCGTGCTTTTGACGTGGGTATTGCTGAGCAGCATGCGGTTACTTTTTCGGCAGGCTTAGCTACTCAGGGAATGGTTCCTTTTTGCAATATCTACTCTTCATTTATGCAAAGAGCTTATGATCAGGTAATTCATGACGTGGCCATCCAAAAATTAAATGTTGTTTTCTGCTTGGATCGTGCAGGTTTTGCGGGCTCCGACGGACAAACACATCATGGTGCCTACGATTTGGCATACATGCGTTGCATTCCAAACATGGTGGTTTCTGCTCCAATGAATGAAGAAGAGCTGAGAAATTTAATGTTTACCGCCCAGCAGGAAAATATGGGTCCTTTTAGCATTCGCTACCCTCGTGGAAATGGGGTGATGCCCGAATGGCGTCGTCCGCTAAAAGCTATTGAAGTTGGGAAAGGTAGAACAGTTTGTGATGGCGATGAAGTTGCAATATTAAGCATCGGACACATTGGTAATGAGGCAGTTAAGGCATGTGCCGATTTAAATACTGAAGGTATAAATCCCGCTCACTACGATATGCGTTTCGCAAAGCCCATTGATGAAGAATTACTCCACATGGTCTTCAAAAAGTTCAAATATGTAGTCACCGTAGAAGATGGATGCCTTCAAGGCGGAATGGGCTCTGCAGTTTTAGAATTTATGGCCGATCATAATTATTCAGCTACTGTGGTTAGATTAGGAATTCCTGACCGCATTGTTGAACATGGTGAACAGCCTGAATTATGGGCTGAATGTGGTTTTGATGCACAGGGAATAATAAAAACGGTTAAATCTTTTGCTGTTAGTAGAGCGTCTAGGGTGATGGCATCCTAGGTAATAGGCTCTTTGCTAAGCATCATGATTTTCTAAAAAAATCTTGCAAGAAAAATTAAAATTCAAATAATACATAATGACAGATTAGTCAATTGTATTAAAATGATTTAGCGATTTTTTTATGGATTAGTCCTAAGTTTATTGCAGAAAACTTATTAAAGAATTATTATCAATTAGAATATAAAAATAAAAGCGAGGAGCTAAAGCTAGTAGAAAATAGATTTTTATTTTCAACTATACATACCTATTAATCAATTTAAATAATTAGTCAAAAAGATATAATTCACTTATTTTTACGAAATTAACAACCAAATAGGTGTAGATTAAGAATTATATAAAAACTGAATGTTTATTTTCCCTCTAATTTATATTTCTTCATTTTTTATTGCTTTAAAAAATCTTATTTCTAGAAATAGTCAGGGATTATTTTTGTTTTTAATTTTAGGTCTGCCAATATACACTACTAGTCTATCTGTTGCTTTACAAATCGGTTTTGGAAGTTTTATTCCTTTCATGCAGCCCCTTAAAGAGCTAATAATTCTTATGGCTCTAGGTATAAGCCTATGGGAGTTGGATAAAAAAATCCATTTCCAAGCTATTGATTATGCTATTTTACTCTTTTTTGCTGTCAACTTAATTTATGTACTGCTCCCAATTGGGAACTATAGCTTTGCCAATAAATTGATAGCCTTTAAAAGCTCTAGTTTTTTTACAATAATTTATTTTTCTGGACGACTATTTGACCCTAAAAAACTTTACTTAAGCAAGTATTATCATTACATATTAGCTGTTTTTATTTGTGCAGCAGCAATTTTATTATTTGAAATTATTAGTGATCAACACTTTCAAAATTTAACTGGATACGCAGACTACAATTTTTATTATTTTAACCAGGAAGCGACTGGAAACTTTGGACTTTCATGGACGTTCGAAACATCTACGGGATTAAAAAGATTTAGTAGTTTTTTTGCTAACCCCCTTGAATTTGCTGCTGCAACATTACTTACGTTAGCAATTATTGCAGGGCTTTATACAAATGATAATAATGAAGTAAAGATTGATAAATTTGGAATATTAGCAATTCTAGCTACACAGTTTTCAATATTTTTCGCTTTGTCAAGATCTTCATTGGCAAGTTATTTCATTATGATTTTCATTTATGCATTGATAACGAAGAAGCAAATCTTACTTAAAATAATTTATGCATTGATTATTTTAGCAGTCACATATTTTATATTCTTCATGTTGATTTGGACTCCAGATCTTTACGAATTTATTGTTGAAACCATCACATTTACTAACCCTTCAAGTATTGGTCACGTGATAGCTTGGATTGAAGGGATAGAAGCAATATTCAGGAACCCTTTGGGTTTAGGTTTAGGCAATTCAGGAAGAGTTTCAGGAAGCCTTGGAGATTCTGTTGGTGGAGAGAATCAATACATTATTATTGGTGTACAAACTGGACTTATTACATTATTAACTTATCTATGGATACATATTTATTTCATCAGAACATGTTGGAAATGGTATCCTAGATTGAAGGGCAAAGAAAAGAAAATATGTTTAAGTT
Organism: Daejeonella sp.; assembly: GCF_044342615.1. Classification (GTDB taxonomy): domain Bacteria; phylum Bacteroidota; class Bacteroidia; order Sphingobacteriales; family Sphingobacteriaceae; genus Daejeonella. Next base: position 11,538 of record NZ_JBIIPN010000067.1, read on the forward strand.
TATTACTAATGAAAATTGGATTTATAATTCCTCTTTTTACCTCAGAATTAGAATCCTCAGTTTATATTTCTTATTTAAGTTGGTTTTTATCCGGGCTTTTTATTCATATAATTTCCAAGCATTCAATTAATCATAAAGAAATAAATTTTATTTAAAAGAATGTCGAAAATGGGTTTAATTGCTTAATTTTACAGGTTGATTATTGTAGTGAATGTCGAAAAAATTAAAAATTGGAGTTGATATCCGAGATCTTAGGATTGCGAAAACAGGTTCAAAGACTTACTTAGAAGAAATCTATCATCAATTTAAAAGTGGTAAGTACGACCATGAATTTGTTTATTTTGATAGTTTATTCTCTGTATATCAAGGTCGTTCCAAAGCATTAAAACTAATTGAGCACATCAGATTTATTATTTGGAAGCAACTTACACTTCCAATAAAAGCTAGAAAAAACCGCTGCGATATACTTTTTTGTACAGATTATTTTGTGCCTTATTTTACTCCAGGTTTTATCGCTATCCCCATTTTTTATGATGCTTTTTTTTATGAGTATTCTAATCATTACAACTCAATATGGCTAAAAATATTTAAATTCTTAGGAGTAAATGCCGCTAAAAAAGCTCCGTTTTTAATTACTATAACCGAATACACAAGAAATAGAATTTCATACTTTACTAAAATTGACAAAGAAAAAATCAAAACTATATACCTTGCACCAAAGAAAATAGCAGTCACTAAACCAGAACCAGGATATATACCAAGTATTTCTATTCCTACATCAAAATTCATTTTACATATCGGTACATTAGAAAAAAGAAAAAATCTAGTCAGACTAATCGAAGCATTAAAACTTGTGCATGAGGCCGGCTATACTGATTATTCTTTAATTCTTGCTGGTCAACCTAGTCCCAAGACCGACATGGATGACAGTAAAAACATTCATGAAGCCATCAATGCATTAGGATTGCAGAGCCATGTACTAACAACAGGTTATGTAAATGATAAAGACTTAGCCTATTTTTATGCGAAGGCTGAAATTTATGCCTTTCCATCAATTAATGAAGGATTTGGCTTACCTGTTTTAGAAGCCTTTCATCATCAGATCCCTGTAATTGTCGCCAATAATACCTGCCTTCAAGAAGTAGGTGGCGATGCTGTTCTAAGTTTCAATCCATTTGATGTTCAAGAAATTGCTGAAAGTATCAAAACAATCATTAAGTCGCCGAAACTAAGAGAAGAACTTATTTTTAAAGGTAATCAAAGACTAAAATTATTCTCTTGGGAGAAAAATGCAGAAGAATTATTGGAAACATTTCAAAAAGCTGTCAATAAAAATTAGCATTTTTGGGAATTGTTTTTCGCATCAGATGTTATTCGAAGAAGAAGATACATCTTTAAAATAAATTAGTGAAGAAAGCTTTAATATGCGGGGTTTCTGGACAAGATGGTTCATACCTCGCAAAATTCTTATTAGAAAAAGGGTATCAGGTATTTGGAGCTTCCCGCGATGCCCAGACTTCCTCATTTATAAATTTAAAAAAACTTGGTATTAAAGATGAGATAAATCTTATATCCATTAATATTACCGATTTCGGAAATACTCTTGAGTGCATTAATAAAATTAGACCAGATGAGGTTTATAATTTAGCTGGTCAAAGCTCTGTGCGACTTTCCTTCGAGCAACCTCATGAGACTCATGATAGCATCAGCACAGGAAATCTTAACCTTTTAGAGGCTATTAGATTCAGCAATTTACCCATTAAGCTTTACAATGCGGGATCAAGCGAATGTTTTGGAGACAGTAGCATTCCTGCAAACGAAAATACTATTTTCCACCCCCGAAGCCCCTATGCAATTGCAAAAGCAACAGCATTTTGGCAAATTGATAATTACCGTGAAGCTTATAACCTTTTTGCATGCACAGGGATTCTTTTTAACCATGAATCTCCTTTAAGACCAGAGCATTTTGTTACAAAAAAAATTATTTCTGGTGCTTGCAAAATATATCGCGACAAATCTCATAAAATCAGCCTTGGCAATATTAATATTGAACGCGACTGGGGCTGGGCTCCTGATTATGTTGAGGCCATGTGGCTTATGATGCAAAAAGATCAACCTCATGATTATATTATTGCCACAGGAAAAAGCCATACCCTTAAGGAGTTCATAGATATTACTTTTAAAGCTTTAGACCTTGATTGGGAAAATCATGTGGTCATAGATGAAGTTCTTAGAAGACCAACTGATCTTCAAATAGGTAGA
>NZ_JBIIPN010000068.1:0-13639 GCF_044342615.1 Daejeonella sp.
AGCAATTATTGGAAGATCCTACAAGATTGCTTTTAGGAGTTTAATCAGATAGAAAATTAATCTTATGTAAAAGGCCGGTACATTTAAATGTACCGGCCTTTTACTTTGTGTTATTTGTAGCTATTGATCGATTTATTCGATTTTTTGCTAAAATGTCATTAAAAATGATTATATTCTATTAGACTTATTAAAGCTTGGAAATATTTCCTGATCCCGATTTAGAATACTTAACACTAGGGTTACCACCATATTTAATATCTCCAGACCCGCTAACAAGTGCATCTAAATTTTTATTGACAGTGAGCGCAATATTTCCTGATCCGCTAACCTTTACATTTGCGAATTCTGAATTAAGATTAGCGCCCTCAAAATCACCAGAACCAGCAATAGTGATAGATGTGTTTTCTGATTTTCCTGAAGCTTTAATTTCACCAGAACCACTGATTAATGCGACATAGTTTTTTGCATTCATATCTAAGGAGATAAATCCTGATCCACTAATGGTGTTGGTGAGTTTATTGGCATTAACCAACCCCGTAACCTGAATATCTCCCGAACCAACCACTGTAAGGCTGTGCAGTGTTTTTGCTTCAATATAAATATCCACACGCTCCGTATTTTTCCAAGTCTTTTTGTTTAGCATTTTCTTTCTGCTGATTTTTAAGATACCATTCTCAATTTTGGTCTCAATTTCACTTATAACTTCAGCTTTGCCTTCTAAACGGAGACTTTCACTCGTTCCCATAGTTATATAAACATTATAGTTGCCAGCAGAAGAGACACCCGAAAATCCAGCTACTGTTCGGTTTTCATCTACTATGTTTTGAGTACTTTCTATTGATAGGTTTCCACTGTATGCCAGAGCAAAATTAGAAATTGCGACTACAAACAGCATGATTGTAAGTCCCTTGATTACTTTTTTCATGTTATAATATTTCATTGATTCTATTTATAGACGAAATGTTTTTACAAACGTTGCATCTATTCTGATTTTTATTTGAGTTCTTTTAGCTCCACATAAAAATTATTCAAATCAGGTTTAAATCCATTTTTTAGTGCGATTTTTTTCCATTCGCTTGTCGGATAAATCCAAGTTTGTTTTTCTCCTGAATTTATTCTAATTGGCATATAAAAATCTTTAACATTGGCTATCCAGCGGTATTGTGTTTGTTTTCCACTTGTTTTATACTCAAGAATTGGGATGTTTTTATAGTTAAGGTATTGGTCATAAACCTTAGTGAAATCTTTTCCTGAAGTCCGATTAATAAATCCAATAATGTCTTTAGTAGTACTGGTTTTTAATCCGAATTCACTATTCAAACCTCTCAATATTTCACGCCATTTTTTATCGTCATCGATAATTGTACGGGTCATGTGGATAAGATTAGCTCCCTTAGGATACATATCGCCCGAGCCTTCTTGATTTACTCCATAGGGGCCAGTGATAGGTTTATCATTTCTGATATTTTTTCTAATACCTTCAATGTATCTTGCACCAGCCTCCTTTCCATCGCGACTCTCAACGAATATCGCCTCGGTATAGGTGGTAAATCCTTCATGAATCCACATATCGGCAATGTCTTTGGATGTAATATTATTGCCAAACCATTCGTGCCCTGTTTCATGGATGATGATATAATCCCAGCTCATTCCAAGTCCCGTTCCAGATAAATCTCTTCCTAAATAGCCATTTAGGTATTTATTGCCGTAAGCAACTGCACTTTGATGCTCCATTCCAAGGTAAGGAGTTTCAACAAGCTTAAAACCATCGCGATAGAAGGGATAAGGGCCAAACCAATTCTCAAAGGACTTAAACATGGGTTTTACATTGGCATTGAATTGCTTTTGTGCCTTTTCAAGATTTTCTTTTAATACATAATAATCGAGGGTTAAATTTCCATTTTCGCCGGCATATGAATCCTTAAAGTGCGCATAATCAGCGATGTTGAGTGTTACATTATAATTGTTAATGGGATAGGAAACAAACCAATTGTATTGGGTATAGTTAGGGTCGGTATTTTTTGTGGAAAGCAAGCGTCCATTACTCACATTCATTAAACCTTTGGGTACGCTAACACTAATCATCATGCTATCTACCTCATCCGATTGATGATCCTTATTTGGCCACCAAGAACTTGCTCCAAAGCCTTGGCATGACACCGCAACCCAGGGCTTTCCTTGTTTATCTTTTGCATAACTGAAACCACCATCCCACGGGGCACGCTTAGCAATGATGGTGTTTCCGCTATAAAAAACAGTGAATTCATCGGTAATTCCTTTTTTTATGGTACTCGGAAAATCAATAAAAACAGCGTTAAATTCTCTTTTGAAAGGAAGTTCAGCACCTTTATAGATTACTTTTTCTACTTTAAGTTCTTCAAAAAGGTCGAATTGGAGACTTTTGATGTCATTTACAGCGGTAAACTTGAATAAATTAGATCCGCTAATAAATTTATTGTCTATATCAAGCTTAACATTTAAATGATAATAATTGATATCGTAAGAACTTCTAAATTCGTTTAAAGTCCCTCTTAGCGTGTCTGCTCTCGAAAATAAAGCTTTTGGAGCTTGTGAAAATGAAACTTTTGTGCAAAGACAAGCAAACAAAAGAATTAAGGCATATTTTTTCTGCATGTTGATTTATATTGTTTTCTCAAATCTAATCAAATAAAATATACTAAATATTATCGAATTGCGCAATATTTTGATGATCGAATTTTTTTACGGGTCGATATTTATTAACTTTGAATGAAATTAAAGATATTATCGCATGCAATTTGACGTAATAGTAATAGGAAGTGGTCCCGGTGGTTATGTTGCCGCCATTCGTTGTGCCCAATTAGGTTTAAAAACAGCAATTATAGAAAAATATAGCACTTATGGTGGTACCTGCTTAAATGTGGGTTGTATTCCGTCAAAGGCCTTATTAGACTCTTCTGAGCATTATCATAATGCTGCACATACTTTTAAGGAGCATGGTATTAACCTGAAAGACCTTTCTCCTGATATTAAGCAAATGGTTAAGCGTAAGGATGAAGTTGTTGCTCATACTACTGGCGGAATTACCTATTTATTGAAGAAAAATAAGGTGAGTACCTATCAAGGTATGGGCTCAATGGTGGATAAAAATACGGTTAAGATTACAAAAGCTGATGGTTCTTCAGAAAATGTCACCGCTAAAAATATTATTCTTGCTACAGGGTCGAAGCCAACTGCTTTACCGTTCTTAAAGACTGATGGGAAGCGAATTATCACTTCTACAGAAGCTTTAAATCTGCAGGAAATTCCGAAGCACTTAATTCTTATAGGCGGTGGTGTTATTGGTTTAGAATTAGGTTCTGTTTATGCTCGTTTAGGGTCAAAGGTTACAGTAGTTGAGTTTATGGATTCAATTATTGGTACCATGGATAAGAGCTTGGGTAAAGAACTTCAAAAGGTACTTGCTAAGCAGGGAATGGAGTTTTTACTAAGTCATAAGGTGACTGGTGCTTCGGTAAAAGGCTCAAAAGTTACGGTTACAGCTGATAATGCAAAGGGTGAAAAGATTAGTCTGGAAGGTGATTATTGCCTTGTAGCCGTTGGTCGTACAGCTTACACCGAAAATTTAGGTCTTGAAAATATCGGGATAACTTTAGAAGAACGCGGCAAGAAAATTCCTGTAAATGCTCATCTTGAGACCTCAGTGCCAGGCATTTACGCCATAGGTGATGTGGTAAAGGGCGCTATGCTTGCACACAAAGCAGAGGATGAAGGCACTTACGTTGCTGAGATTATTGCTGGTCAGAAGCCACATATCAATTATAATCTTATTCCGGGTGTAGTTTATACTTGGCCAGAAGTAGCTAGTGTTGGTCAGACGGAAGAACAATTAAAAGAAGCAGGAATTAAATTTAAAGCTGGTTCATTCCCTTTCAAAGCGAGCGGAAGAGCACGTGCAAGTAATGATTCTGATGGCTTTGTGAAGGTTCTTGCTGATGCTAGTACTGATGAAATTTTGGGAGTTCACATGATCGGACCAAGAGCTGCGGATATGATTGCTGAGGCTGTTGTGGCGATGGAATTTAGAGCATCTGCGGAAGATATTGCAAGAATTTCACATGCGCATCCTACTTATACTGAGGCATTTAAAGAAGCAAGTATGGCTGCAACAGAAAACAGAGCCATCCATATTTAATTTCTTTTTAAAAAGGATTTAGAATAGATATGCAAATAATCATCAATAGTGCGATCATACTTGCGACTCTAGCCGGGATGGAAGCATTTTCATGGTTTATTCATAAATATTTGTTCCATGGCCCGCTATGGTTTATTCATAAAACGCATCATCAACATCGTTCAGGTTGGTTTGAGCTGAACGATGTTTTTAGCCTCCTTTTTGGTGCTACATCCATGTATTTAATTTGGGAAGGTAAATCAAACTTGGATTTCAAATTTTGGGTAGGTATTGGGATTTCTATCTATGGTATAATCTATTTTATATTCCACGACTGGTTCATTCACAATCGCTTAAAGAGTTTTAAGACCGAAAATTCCTATCTTTTGGGAATACGTAGGGCGCATAAAATTCATCATAAATCGACGGAGAAAAATCCTTCTGAAGAGTTCGGATTGTTATTAGCATCCAAAAAGTATTTTAAGCAATCAAACCAATCCTCACAATAATTGTATGCAGGTACTTAAAAATATCTCACTAAAAACACTTAATACCTTTGGTGTAGAAGCAAGTGCTGATTACTTTGTGGATATTGAATCAGAGCAGGATCTCCAAGAATTATTTATTGATGAGAACTTAAAAAATATGCCTCGCCTAGTGTTAGGTGGGGGTAGCAATATGCTCTTCACGAAAAATTTTGAGGGTTTAGTCGTTCATCTCAAAATCCAAGGTTTAAGTGCTGAAATTGAAGGAGATAATGTTTTTTTACGTGCTGGGGCTGGTATTGTATGGAATGATTTGGTAAATTACTGTGTAGAAAATGACTATGCAGGAATGGAAAACTTGAGTCTTATTCCCGGGTCTGTAGGAGCCTCTCCCGTGCAAAATATTGGCGCATACGGAGTTGAACTTCAAGATATTTTCCATTCTTGTCGTGCTTTTGAGATTTCTACGGGTAAAATCAGGGTTTTTACTAAAGAAGATTGTGCTTTTAGCTATCGTGATAGTGTGTTTAAATCGTCTTTAAAGGGATTGTACATCATCACAGAAGTAACTTTTAAGCTTTCAAAAATATTTAAGCCCAATGTTAGTTATGGTGCAATTACTGAGGAATTGGGTAAGCGAGGTATCAATGTGCCCAATATTAAGCAGTTATCGCAGGTGATTTCGCATATTCGCGTGACTAAGCTTCCTGATCCCACAACCATTGGTAATGCAGGAAGTTTTTTCAAGAATCCTATTATAGCCGAGTCTACATTTAATAAATTGAAATCACAATTTGCTGATATAGTGCATTTTCCGGCAGGAGAGGGCTATGTTAAGGTTTCTGCCGGTTGGTTAATTGAGCAATGTGATTGGAAGGGTAAAGTAGTAGGGAACACAGGAACATGGAAAAACCAAGCCTTAGTATTGGTAAATCATGGTCATGCAACTGGAGATGAAATATTTCAGTTCTCTTCTTCAATTATTGATAGTGTAAATTCCAAATTCGGAATTCTTTTAGAGCGAGAGGTGAACATCATTTAATTCCTATACTTCACATAATTGTGTGCAATCTTTACAATTTGGTATACAGTTTTTCTGAGCTCCTCTTAGGGGCATAGCAATTGTTTAATTTAGTATGTCTTTCATTGAACACCGATTTCTAGGTGCTTCAGAGTATTAACATCTAAGCTAAACAACATGACTAGCATCGAATTTAACACCATGGTCACACGTCAGGCCGATTCATTAAAGCTTTATGCACTCCGATTTACTCACGATGCGGAGGATGCCAATGATCTTGTTCAGGATACGATACTTAAGGCTTTGTCTTACTGTAACAAGTTTAAAGAAGGTACAAATCTTAAGGGATGGCTTTACACCATCATGAAAAATACCTTTATTAATAAATACAGGCGTTTTGTAAAAATTGGCACCATGGTTATACAATCTGAAGACATTCATTATTCCAATTTAATGTACAGCGCCAGCAATAATCAGGGCGAGTCGAAATTTGTGATGGACGATATTAAAAATGCTCTTGAAAATCTATCAGATGAATACTATGTGCCATTTACCATGTATTTTGATGGGCATAAATATCATGAGATTGCCGAACATCTTACCATTCCGATTGGTACGGTAAAGACTAGGATTCATGTGGCAAGGAAGCTATTGAAAAAATCTTTAAATGATTATGATCCCCAAAAAAGGCGCGCAGTATTTATGAATTGATATAATATTGTAAATATCTTTCAGTTTTTTGGAAGAAGGTAGAAGCATTTAAGAAGAATGCCTAAATTTACACATGGAATTTTCTTATCTGCTGATCAATTTCTTGACCATCTTTTTCCCAATTGTGCTCTCTTTTGATAAAAGAGTGGCTTTTTTTAAGAGTTGGAGCTTTGTTTTCCCCGGACTTTTAATCACGGGCTTGCTTTTTCTTTTTTGGGATTACCTATTTACAATTTACGGTGTTTGGTCTTTTAACCCAGAATATATCATTGGTTTTCATATCCTAGACTTACCTATAGAGGAAATTCTTTTCTTCATTACTGTGCCTTTTGCCTGCGTTTTTGTGTACGAATGCTTGAATTATTACGTTAAACCGGATTTGTTGAAGCGATTTTCAAGTCCAATAAGTTATTTTCTGATTGTATTTTCAATTTTGATGGTTTTTCTATTTTATGATCGTGTTTATAGCCTCATTACCTTCGGATTGCTAGCAATGGTTTTAATTATCACTGAATTTGTGGTCAAAAGTACTATTATGAGTCGCTTTTATTTAGCTTATCTCGTTTCATTGATTCCTTTTTATATCGTTAATGGCTTATTAACTTCCATCCCGATTGTGATGTACAATGACGCCGAAAATGTGGCTTTTCGAGTAGGAACAATTCCTTTTGAAGATCATTTTTACTCGCTTTCCATGCTATTAATCAATATTCTGTTTTTCGAGTATTTTAGAAAAAGGGGAGCTATTGTCAAATGATGGATCTTCCTGAATATAGTAAATCATACTTAGCGCTTCGCAACGGACAAGATAAGCCGGAAATTTGGGTAGCGCTTGATGGTTTAATTTATGACGTAACGGAGAGTCGTCTATGGAAAAATGGCAAACACTACGAACATTGGGCAGGTCAGGATTTAACGGATGAGTTAAAAGATGCACCGCATACGGAGAAGGTGTTTGAGAAGTTTAGGGTAGTTGGTTTGTTGGTTAGTAGTTAGTTGGTTAGTAGTTAGGTGGTTAGATTGTTAGTTAGTTAGGTGGTTAGGCTGGCGACATCAGCTACCCGCTGGCTGAGGTTCTCGAAGCCCGTTCTTGAAGGTAGGAAATGAGTTGTCGGTTATCAGTTGTCAGTTATCAGTTGTCAGTTATCAGTTGTCAGGCTGGGCGGGGAGTAAATAGTTAAACTAATATTTTTTTATTTGTCTTTACTCCTTATTCTAAACAAATATTTATTCACAAAAAAGGCGCTTTAATTACTCAAAGCGCCATTTACCTGTAGTCGGTGTTTTTCCACCGTAACACTATCCTATAGTAAAGTTGCTTAATTTCACAAATTGTTGCACTCTTGCTTTAATTTCATCCTGACTTAGATTTTTGATGCGTTCTGTTCCGAATTTTTCGACGCAGAAAGATGCTAAAGCAGATCCGAAGATGATGGCATTTTTCATATTATTGAAATTGATGGTATCAACTTGTGCTAGGTAACCGATAAAACCACCTGCAAAAGTATCACCGGCGCCGGTTGGATCAAAAACATCAGCTAAAGGTAGGGCAGGGGCAGAGAATATTAAATCCTCATTAAATAATAGGGCGCCATGCTCTCCTTTTTTGATGATAAGGTATTTTGGTCCCATAGCCATGATTTTGTTGGCCGCTTTTACTAAAGAATATTCACCTGATAATTGTCTAGCTTCTGCATCATTGATGGTTAAAACATCTACGTTTTTGATAACTGCAAGAAGATCATCCAATGCGATGTCCATCCAGAAGTTCATTGTGTCGAGTACAATTAGCTTAGGGCGCTTTTTCATGCGACTGATGACCGTTTGCTGTACTTGTGGAGTAAGATTACCCAACATCAGGAATTCGCAGTCCTGGTAGCTCTCAGGAATAATAGGATCAAAATCAGCAAGCACATTCAGTTCAGTTACTAAAGTGTCGCGACTATTCATGTCGTTATGGTATTTTCCCGACCAAAAAAATGATTTTTCGCCTTTTTTGATTTGTAAACCTTCGGTATTTATTCCGTGATTATTAAAATTTTGGATATCTGCTTGATGAAAATCTTCACCAACCACTCCAACAATTTTAACTTTTTTATAAAAGTAGGAAGCCGCTAAACTTGCGTATGTGGCCGCTCCGCCCAATATTTTGTCGGTTTTTCCGAAAGGTGTTTCGATTGCATCAAAGGCAACAGACCCAATAATTACTAGACTCATAAATTATTTTAAAAAAATTTCACACAAATATTGCATAAATAATTTAAAATCCCGAATATTGCACTCCCGAAAGGGACGAAATCACAGGATGATTTTGTAACCAGAAATTCCTAAGTAGCTCAGCTGGTTAGAGCATCTGACTGTTAATCAGAGGGTCCCTGGTTCGAGCCCAGGCTTGGGAGCAAGTTGAGAAAAGAGGTCTAATTGACCTCTTTTTTTGTTTTAAAACCATCCTATCTTTCTGTAAAGAGACATTTTTTGTGTTTGCAACTTTTCCATTTTCAAAGGACTTTTTCTGAAAAGATGTAACTTAATATCTGTTTCTTCGTCTTACCATCAACTTGCTCATAAAACGTGGCACAGGTTCTTCTTTTAAAAATTTGTGCTAAATTTAAATAGTTAGTTTTGTGGTGAAAATCGCCACTTTTGCCAAGCCCGAAATCGTTACCTGCAAGGCTAACAGACCGTACTTAACGAAAATGACTGACTAAAAAATGCAAAAACGAATAATAGGATTTGACTTAGCAAGAGCATACGCAATATTTGGAATGTTTATTGTAAATTTTAATTTCAGTTTTGGTTCTATTATGGCACCATCTGAAACGATTGGACACTTTCTCAACATCTTTACAGGGAATTCAACTGCCATTTTTATTATTTGTGCTGGTATGGGCGTTTCATTAATGACAAATAGAAACGAATACAATAAAGAAGAAAAGGCAAAATTAAAATCTATAATCCTGAAACGTTCTTGGTTCTTATTCGCCTTAGGACTTTTACTATACAATTGGTGGTCGGGCGACATTTTGCATTTTTATGGTGGTTATATGCATTTGGCAGCTTTTCTGCTTTTCGTCCCGAAACGTTATTATTTACTGGGAGCTTTAATAGCAATCATCATTTTTCACTTCTTATTTTTTGTTATTCCAATTGACACAAGTTGGGATTTTACCACTTTTAAGTACAAAGATTTTTGGACACCAATTGGATTTTTGAGAAATACCTTTTATAATGGGTGGAATTCAATATTTCCTTGGATTTCCTACTTTCTTATTGGAATGTGGCTTGGAAGATTAAATTGGCAAGACAAACTTATCAAGCGAAATATTTTCCTAATTGGACTTGTGGTTTTTATAATCATTCAAGCATTACGTTTAATGGTTCGACAACATATTTTCAATCCATTTTGGAGCGATTACATTATGGCTGAATATTTTCCGCCTTATTTACCTTTTGTATTGGTGACAATAGCTTTTGCATTTATGGTAATTCCAATTTGTATGGTAATCGGAGAGAAATTTTCAAATAATAAACTCGTTTTAGCATTGCAAAAAACTGGTCAAATGACACTTTCTCACTATGTTATTCATTTGACCATTGGAATGATTATTTTGGCTTTCTTAACAGGCAAGCATTATACAGGCTTACTTGAAGACGAAAAACCAACTGCATCAATTTACATACTTATCTATTCTGTTGTGTTTTATATTTTTAGTATCGTATTCAGTATTTTTTGGAGCAGGAAATTTAAAAATGGTCCATTAGAAACATTAATGAGAAGAATATCTGGTTAACTTAATTGGATTTTTATAAATGATTATTGAGGAGCATATATAATCAATCATAACTTCCTCCAATTTTGCACGAAGTTTAACCCTTTAATTTCCTTATAGTTACATACTCAATCATCGCATTATAGTTGCATCTTTCGTCTGTAAGGGGAGCACAAATCAAAAAGAGGTCATTTCGACCTCTTTTTTTGTTTAAAAACCACCATATCTTTCTGTAAAGAGACATTTTTTGGGGTTGCAACTTTTTCATTTTTTATACCTCATTTTTCGTGGATTTACAACCTTAAATCATAAAGATTAGGAGAAATGTGGTCTATCGAATCATAGGGAAGATTTAATGTTGGATTTTGTGGTTCGAACATATTAGAGGGTTTTGTAAAAATTCTATTTGTCTATAAATTATGGTTATGTATCTTTCGAAGTATATTGAAAAAATCTAATGATAGGACTATTAATTCAACTTGTAATATCTTATTTAATTATTCGATGGGTACAAAAAGAGAACCTAACTGTTTTGGGATTATATCCATCAAAAACAAGAATTATAAATCTTTTACTTTTTTGTATGCTTGCAGGTTTATGTAGCTCAATAACTTTCTGGTTAAGAATACTCTTTGCCCAAGAACTGTGGATTTTAAATCCTACCTTGAATTGGCCGCTTACTTTAAACGCCATTTGGTATAATTTAAAATCTGTCATTTATGAAGAGCTAATTTTTCGTGGCGCTCTTTTCTATATCTTAATTAAAAGATTAGGAGGCACAAAAGCGATTTTAATTTCTTCAATAGCATTTGGGATATATCATTGGTTTACATTTGAAGTATTCAATAACCCTGCTCAAATGTTCTGGATTTTTGTTATTACATTTTCAGCGGGTTTCATTTATGCGCTAGGATTCTATAAAACTAATTCTCTATATGCACCAATTGGTATGCATTTTGGTTGGAATATTGTTCAATCATTTGTTTTTTCTGCAGGAAATATAGGCTCCGGTTTATTAGTTCAAAAATTACCTGTTCCTCAAATTCAGGTTTCTTATTATTTATATTATCTAATAACATTCTTGCATTTATTTTTATTCTTTTTGGTTTTTGCATTCATCTTCCGCAAGAGAAGTTCGAAAGCTGTATTATATCAATAAAAATTTCTCCTCTTGTAATTTGTTTAGAAGTTCAACCCTTTAGTCTCTTGATTCTGGCAAGTTCAATCATCGGATTATGGTTGCAACTTCCGACAAGAGAGGGAGCAATATCAAAGCAAAAGGGTTATACTTGTATAGTGTAACCCTTTTTGATTTTATGAAAAAGTATTTTACTCTCTTACTGATATTTCTCTCGTTGAACTTGTATGGACAATCAGTTCAAAATAAGAATTGGGAGTATTCAAAAGTTGTCTATAATTCTTCAGTCAAGAATAAAACAATTATTACAAATAGTTTACCTAAGGGAGGGGGAATCGTTTCCTATAAAGGAAAAGAGTACAATTATTTCATTTTTTGGACTAATGTACGTAATGAAGCACCATCGCCTCTGGATTTAAAAATTAAATTTCCGACAATCATTTCCTTTAAATCTAAAGAATCGTACGCCAAAGTTGCCTTTACAAAGTCAAATATGACAATTGAGAAATTGCAAGAGTTCGATTATGGTCTTACGGGCATACCAGCTCTTTTAAATAATGAATCAAATCAATTAAAGGACTTGAATAATAGAATTTCACCTTTCAAAAATTATTTATTTTACAGTGCAATTTTCATCCATAAAACAAAGTGGCCAGTTAGGGCAGAATATATCATAAAAGACAAAAAACTATTTTACAAGATTACAGCCGGTATAGATGTTGTAATGGTTCCCTGCGGTAGTCTTGATTTTAAAAATTGATTATTGCTAAAAGGAAATCAAGAAATGAACCTCCTGCAAAATTGTACGAAGTTCAACCCTTCAATTTCTTAATAGTGATAAACTCAATCATCGCATTATTTTGCATCTTTCGTCGAAAAGGGGAGCAATAATGATAAAAAGGTTATATTTTTATAGTCTAACCTTTTTTTATGTTTTATGGATAAGCCAGTTCAATTCCTTAAAAAGTACCGAAACGAAGTCATCGTGGGTGTACTAGTGTTTCTCTTTTTGATTTTCAGAGATGTAATAAAGTCCTTCTTGTAAAATTGCAGGAAGTTCAACCCTTTACCCCCTTTCCATTGCCTATTCGAACTTATTTATGCTCATCTGCTCGGTGTTGTTCCGTACCAGTAGAAATCTCAACACCTATCGTTCAAAACATCTTCCTTAAACTTAGAAATCTGTTTTTTCATATCCTTAATTTCCTTTAGTTTTTGTTCTAGAGAAATTAGTTTCTGATCCAAAAGTTCAACCTTTTCATCCTTGCTATAGTTATTATTATACCAAGCATCAATAATTTGACCAATTTCTCGAATAGTAAATCCCACAGATTTAGCATCACTTATAAATTCTAATTTCTCGGCAGTCTCTTCATCGTAATGAAAATAATTATTCGATTTAATCGTTTCATCGCGCTTTCCGGAAATTAATCCAGACTTTTCATAGAATCGAATGGTATGGACAGATATGCCTGTCATTTTTGATAGTTCATGTATCAGCATATAACAAATATAGCATATTAGAAAATAAATATCAAGTATAGTCTATACTCTAATGTTGTAGGTTTAAAATTAAGATGATATGTTTGTTGGAATTTAAAATATGACAACATGAAAAAGACTATATTAATTACTGGAACATCAAGTGGAATTGGCAAATCTACTGTATTTGAATTTGCTAAAATGGGATGGAATGTAATTGCAACTCAAAGAAATCCTGAAAAGGAATCTGATTTCAATTCGCTTTCAAATGTGAAACTTTATGCTCTTGATGTTACTGATTTAGATAGTATCACAAATACTTTAACTAAGGTTAGTCAAGAGTTTGGTAGAATTGATGTGCTAGTAAATAATGCTGGTTATGGCGTGGATGGGGTTTTTGAGGCTATGTCGGATGAAATTATTGAAAAGCAATTTAATACGAATGTATTTGGTTTGATGCGTGTTACTAGAGAAGCGATCAAGTTGATGAGGCCGGCAGGTGGTGGGACTATAATTCAAATCTCAAGCATGGGAGGTAAAATCACTTTCCCCTTATACAGTATTTATCACGCGACTAAATTCGCTGTAGAAGGATTTACCGAGTCATTGCATTATGAATTAGCTCAGTTTAACATCAAGATGAAATTGATTGAACCGGGACCAATTGTAACTGATTTTTATGGCAGAAGCCGACAAATTGTTAAGCCAACAGATACAAATCTGTATGATGGTTTCATTAAAAAATTCAATGATGCCGCAGAGAAGGTGATGAAAGATGCTGAAGGTCCAGAAGTAGTTGCTAAGATGATTTATAAAGCGGCAAATGATGAGAGCAATAGGATGAGGTACGCTGTAGGAAAACCTGGTCCGATGTTATTG
>NZ_JBIIPN010000069.1:0-13614 GCF_044342615.1 Daejeonella sp.
TGGAGCAAAAATCGCTGAATTATGCCATGCAGAAGCTGCAACGGTAACTTCTGGTGCATTTTCTGCAATTATGCTTGGTACTGCTGGTGTACTTTCTGGCTTAGATGCTAAAAAAGCAGCGATGATTCCTCATTTGGAGGGTTCAGGCATGAAAACTGAGGTAATTCTTCAAAAAGGTCATGATATTGGTTATTATCAAGCGATGAAGAACTGTGGTGTAACCATGGTTTGGGTCGAAACTCGTGCCGATCTAGAGAAAGCAATCAATGAAAAAACAGCGATGATGGCATTCATGAATTGCAATACTAATCAAGGTCAAATTAAGCATGAAGAGTGGCTTGAAGTTGCAAAAAAATATAAAATTCCTACCTTAATTGATATTGCAGCAGATGTACCACCAATTGAAAACTTCTGGAAGTTCAATGATATGGGCTTTGATTTGGTTTGTTTATCTGGTGGAAAAGCTATTCGCGGTCCGCAGAGCTCTGGAGTATTAATGGGCAAAAAGGATTTAATCGCAGCAGCTCGTATAAGTGCTTCACCTAGAGGAAGCACCATTGGTCGTGGTCATAAAGTGAACAAAGAAGAAATTCTTGGTTTATACGTTGCCATTGAGAAGTTTATTCGTACTGGTGAAGAGGAGTGGAACTTCTGGATGAAACAAATTGCTCATATTGAAGATTCTGTGAAGGATCTTCCAAGCATTAAAACTCGTGTTTTTGTTCCAGAATTAGCTAATTGTACTCCAAATCTTGAAATTTCTTGGGATCCGACGGTTATTAAAGCTACAGGGCAAGAAATTCAAAAAAGATTAAGCTTAGGAGAGCCTGGAATTGAGTTAAATGCGGGTAAAAACAATATTTCATTAGTTACCTTCATTATGGTACCTGGCGAAGAGAAAATTGTTGCTAAGCGAATTAGAGAAGAATTATTAAAAGCTTAATTTCTTCCTCAATTTAAACAATAAAACCTGATCAAATTGATCAGGTTTTATTGTTTTTGTGAATTT
Source organism: Daejeonella sp. (assembly GCF_044342615.1). Classification (GTDB taxonomy): domain Bacteria; phylum Bacteroidota; class Bacteroidia; order Sphingobacteriales; family Sphingobacteriaceae; genus Daejeonella. The sequence continues at coordinate 1,010 of NZ_JBIIPN010000069.1, forward strand.
ATTATTTCACTACCATATTTGAAAATGGTATGACATAAGCTTGAAGGAAGACAAATAATCCAACGAGTGCTGCGAGTGCGATACTGTGGAAGAATACATATCTCAATATTTTACCTTCATGCCCGTACCAGTTGGTTGCGGTGCTGGCAACCACAATACTTTGAGCATCCACCATTTTACCCATTACACCACCCGAACTATTGGCAGAGGCCATTAAAATGGGACTCACATCGGTTTGTTTAGCGGTGATGGTTTGCAGACTTCCAAATAGCACGTTTGAAGCAGTATCAGATCCCGTTAAGGCCACCCCAAGCCATCCAAGCATGGTGCCGAAAAATGGATATAAAACACCCGTTTTGGCCAAAGCTAATCCGAGGGTTGCGTCTGCCCCCGAATATTTAGTCACATAGCCTAGTGCAAGCATTGCTGCGATGGTGATTAAAGAAAATCGTACTCTCCATAATGTTTGGAAGTAGATTTTGAGCATTTCCTTAATGGAATAGCCAATAGCAAATCCGGCAAGGATAGCTGCCAAAAGTATCCCAGTTCCTGTCGCTGAAATCCAATTTAGCTTAAAAATAGCCTCTTCAGTTTTAGCAGGTTTTTCTAAAGTTGGTATTGGGGCAATTGGTGGCGAACGTTTTACAAGATTATGAAGATAGCTAACTTCATATTGTGGTGCCGAAATTGAATTTAAATGGTTTTTTACCGTTGGGATGCCCCAAGCGAAAATAAATAGGGTTAAAATTACCCAGGGAGTCCATGCTCGAACAATATCTTTAGTCACCACATTTTGCGGATCTGGCTGCATGATAAGGCTATTTTCATCTTTTTCGAGTTGCCAGATTTTTTTGGGTTGCCAAAATTTCAGAAGTACAATAATGGAGATAATAGAGGCAATGGATGCAAAAATATCTACTAACCAGGGGCCATGATAATTGGATACAAGAAATTGAGTAAGCGCAAATGAAAAACCTGCTACAAAAGCTGCTGGCCATACGCTAATCATTCCACGGAAGCCTGCCATAGCCCAAATTACCCAGAAGGGTACTATAAATGAAAATATAGGCAATTGGCGTCCAACCATGGCCGACAATTTAAGGATATCTATGCCTGTAACAGCCGATAGTGCGATTATGGGCGTCCCCAAGGCACCAAAGGCCACCGGAGCGGTATTTGCAATCAAAGCTAGTCCGCATGCCGCCAAAGGCCTAAAACCGAGCTGTATTAAAATGGCTGCAGTAATTGCTACTGGGGTCCCGAAGCCAGCCGCTCCTTCAAAAAATGCACCGAAAGCATACGCAATCAATATTACTTGCACTCTCGGGTCAGGTGCAATATTGGATAAGTGCATTCTGATGATGGTAAATAATCCTTTATCAACCGTTAATTGGTAAAGGAAAATTAAATTTAATACGATCCAGCCAATGGGGAATAGTCCGTAAGCTCCACCATACAATGTGCTTGCAGCAACCGCAGTTGTGGGCATATTATAAACAAAGAGTGCCACAGCAATTGCAACAAGGAGTCCGAATACTGCTGCCAAATGTATTCGAATATGAAAAATGGCAATAGAGCCTAGTAGAACCAGGATTGGAAGTGAAGCCAAAACAGTTGATAAAAGCGCATTATTTAAGGGGTCGTAGTTTTGTGGCCAGACAAATTCCATTTATGAAAGATTATTCTAAAATATTGTAAAATTGATTATTTGAATGGGTCCTGCGGACTATTATGAAGTTCAAAAAGTGCTTCAATTTCTACCGGGATATTATCAGGCAAGGAATTAAAACCTACGGCACTTCGCACACCAATTCCATTATCTGGTCCCCAAATTTTAGCAAAAAGCTCACTGCAGCCATTTATTACATTGGGATGCCTTTCAAAATCATCCGTACTATTAACCATTCCTAGGACTTTAATCACACGCTTTATTTTGTTGAAGCTTCCAAAATTAGTCTTGATAGTTGAAAGCATGGTTAAAGCAACTTGTTGTGCTGCAAGCTTTCCCTCTTCAATGGTCATGTCTTGTCCTAAGCGCCCCCTCATTAATGATTTGTCATTTTTTACTGGTCCGTGGCCAGATAAATATAAATATTTACCATCCACAACAAAAGGTTTATAAACTCCAATGGGACTTGGAGCAGGGGGGAGGGTTAATCCTGTTTTTTCGAAATTTTGATCGGGTGTATTTTCTTGCATTTTTTTATGATTTTAAAATTAATTTTTGGGCAAAGTGATTTTCCAGATTCTTCCTCCATCCGAGTTTGCTGTACCATGTTCCATCACATAAATTTTGTTTTCAAGCATGATTGCATCCACTGGAGCATTAAAATTACTTACAATACTAGTAGTTTTCATGTAAAAATTATCGGCAGCAGCGCTGTAAGTCATTTTTAAATGTAATAAATCCTTTCCTCCCTTGCGTAAAAGGTTTGTCCCCGGACGATCAGACCCACCACCATACCTAAATACGAATCCATCGCCTTTAAATTCATCTGAAAGCACGTTTTTAGTATCAAAGACTAGTCCCAGTGGTACAGCATGCGCATTAAATGTACTCACTGTTTTACCTGTTACATCACCATCAACTATTTTTCCGGAGGCAATATCTCGGTATTCATTGGCATCGGGACCCATGTTTTGTACTCCAGGAGAGAATTTTAGGCCTTTTGGGATTTTCGGGAATTCTGGGTCATTTCTAAAATATTTTACCACCCAGGCATGGGCTCCGGGACTTATAAAAGGATCTTTTGCAGGATCGGGAATCCAATCGGGATATTGTTGCGGATTTTCGATGCCCGCCATTTGCCAAGGGAAGCCATAATGGTGCCCTTGGCGGATCCAGAACATCTCTTCTGGTTGATCATAATCCCCAGAATTGATTACTCCAAATAGATTGCCTCGGCCATCAAACTCCATGTCATAGGCGTTTCTAATACCCTCAGCGAATAAATAGCCATCAGCTTTTAGCTTTGCCTCATCGGTGCTTAATATTAGATTTTCAGAATTAATTGGTATTCGGAAGACATTGGCTGTTAGAGCGTTATCCCTTGCATTTGGATATGCACCTTTATTGTCTTGAACTTCTCCATGATCAGTACGCGCGCCAGAATTAACATAGATGTACTTTTTATCCTTACTGATTACTAGGGCATTCCAACCATGGTCGAAGGTTGTCGCATTGGTGCCATATTCAACCGTATTAAAGATTTCAGTTAATTTAGGCTCTTTCTTAGACAGATTGTATTTAACCATTCTGCCTTTGGTGCCTTTGCCATTATTTGCACTGATATTTCCACAAAGGAAGAGTGTATTGTTCAAAAAAGCAGCTCCTTGAAGTCGCGTGATACCATGATCCTCAGCAGTGAAAATTTTCTGTTCAATTGCGTTAGGTGTATCAAAATTCAGGATTTTATAAACATTTCCATCAAAAGTACTGTACCAAAATTCGCCTGTTTTCTCATTTCTTAAAAGCCGGACACCAAGCTTTCCAGTATTCATAATCTTTTCAACTAGAACATCTGGTCGGAGAGAAACAGGGGTCTTAATTGGAGCAATGGATCTCTGATTAACTGTATTTATGCTTTTTTCTTGTGATAGACAAATTAAGGAATATGAAAAAAACAGAACTAAAAGCCCTGTTTTTTTCATATTTTGATTTAAAAAAGTCATTTATTTTGAAAATTTATTATTTTATTTTTGTGAAGCTTATTTTTGTCGTGGAAGGTTAGGGATAACATTAGGCTCAGCAATTGCGTTCAAATTATACACTATTTTCCCAGCTTTAATTGTCATTTCTGTTTCAAGTCTATTTTTACCTGATATTTTTCCATCACGAGCATAAAAACCAAAGTCTCCATTTCTAAGGGTGAATATAGCAATATCTGCTTCAGATCCCACCGATAAATTTCCTAAATCTGGTCTTTTAATTTCTTGTGCCGGATTCCAAGTACTCGCTTTGATTACACTTTGAAGATCCATACCCATTGCCATAAATAAAGACATAATGTTAGGCATATTTTTCATCGCATTGTTCATGCTTCCTGTATGGAGGTCGGTACTAATTGAATTGGGATAAAAACCACTTTTAATGGCAGGAATTCCTTGATTAAATAAAAAGCTAGCACCTCCAAAGCCAACATCGAAAATTACACCTCTGTTTTGAGCTTTTATGACATAAGGTTTTACCTTATTTGTAGTTACATCAACAATAGATTCACGTCCGTTGGGACTAGTACTGCCATTTCCTCCGAAGGCATGAGTATAGATATCGCCAGGGCGGAATTTCACATTAAATAGAGAATCGAGCGGTAAAAAAGGGTTGGCGCCACCGAAATCGACCATTACAGGAAGATTTGCAAGCTTACCAGCTTCCATTAGTCGGTCAGTTGGTTCCCAAGTGCGACCATTATAATGTGCTAATTTGAATCCAACAATGTCATTAGGATATTTTTTTGCCATTTCAGCGGCCTTTTTAGGATCCATTTCATTGATATCATTCTCATATTTTCCACCCGCCATTCCTTGTCCCACAATATTTAACATAGCTAGAACCCTAGTTTGCGAACCATCAATAGTTTGTTTTTTATATAGTTCAAAATTTTTCCAACCGGGACTACCAGCATCCACTACAGTTGTTACGCCAGCAGGGAAGGTAAATCCATCAGCTGGAAGTCCCGCGGGTGCATTCATATAAGAGCTTCCATCATGGCCCCAGAAGAAGTGCACATGAGCGTCAATCAAACCAGGTGTAATGTACATTCCACTGGCATTTACGAGCTGTATAGCTTTGGAACCATCAATATTTTTTGCCAAAAGAGCTACTTTACCGTCTTTAATAGCAATATCCATTAGGGTATTGATATTGTTTTTGGGATCAATCACATGGCCACCTTTAATAACAATACTATATGGCTTTTCAGCTTCTGATTGTTGAGCTTGTAAATTATTTGTAAAGAACAAGATCAATGCGATGATTAAAAAATGCTTGTTTTTCATTTTGTTTTTTAATTAGTGAATTAGCTTATTTAATATAAGGTATACCATGATGAGTAAAAAAATCGCTATCACCCCTAGTGCATTCAAACATATTTTGATGTTATCTTTATGGTGATTTTTGTAAAATAAATATCATTTTTTTTTAAAACATATTTTGAATTTCATTTTCCTTTTTCTAAGTTTATTATAAAATGAGTGAACAAAGCAAAATTAAGGATGTAGAATTAATGAACCGACTTCGGTCTGGGGATGATTTTGCCTTGAAGCTCATTTATGATAAGTATTGGAATCAACTTTTCATGTCTGCATTTAATATGTTGCAAGATCAGCAGGCATGTGAAGATGTTATTCAAGATATTTTCATTAATTTATGGAATAAGCGCGAGCAAATTGAGATAAGAGTTTCCCTAAAAGCTTATCTTTTTGCTTCTACTCGATATGAAGTTTACAGACAGGTTCGTTTAGGTTCTGTTAGAGAAAGTATATTCGACCAGGTTCATGAACGTTTGGAATCGCCTTCAGAATATGGCAATATTGAATACAAGGAATTATTATCTCAGATTAATTCAATTGTAGATAAATTATCTGAAAAATGCAAAGTGGTTTATAAATTGAGCCGCGAAGAGCAGTTGTCCCATAAGGAAATTGCAAATCAATTAGATATTTCCACTAAAACTGTGGAAAATCACTTGAATAAAGCTTTACGTCAATTAAGGACTTCTTTAGGCCTTTTTTAATATACGATTTTTAATTCGGATTATCAATAGTAATTGATGATTTCTCGAATCCTTACCATAAAATAATATCCTTTTAATTAAATCCTTCCCACAAAACAATAACATTTTTTTATTAGGGACTAGGGGTACTCAGTAGTTTTTTACTCTTATATACAAACTACATTATTTTGAACAAGGAAAATTTTTACAAATTATTAGATAAATACATTGCAGGGGAGGCTACTAAGGAAGAGGAGCAGCGTTTGCTGAATTTTTATGGAAGTTTTAAACCTTCAAATAAAAATGAAGAGCTTCCTGATATGAAGGAATTAAAACATAAAATTTTCCATAAAATTTCTGAGAATATAAATGTGGAAGTAGAAAATGAGTCATCATTTAGTCTTTTTCACCTGAAATCATTTTCAATTGCAGCGATGATTTTGGTAGCCTTATCCATTGGTTTATATTTTTATTCTAATAGAACTTTACCTCAAGAAGAACAATTTGCTGAGCTAAATGTTAAAAATGATATTCTACCTGGAAACAATAAGGCTGTATTGACTTTAGCAGATGGTTCTAGGATAAGTTTGGACGATGCTGCGAATGGGTTATTGGCAAGTCAAGGTAATATCGCAATCACTAAAACAGATAATGGTGAAATTGTTTATGAAAAAAATACCGAATCGAAAACCAGGGATTTAGTGAGCCAATCAGTAACAAATACTATTCAAACTCCCAAAGGTGGTAAATTTCAAGTCCGATTACCAGATGGAAGTAAAGTATGGCTTAATTCGGCATCCACATTAAGTTATCCTACAACATTTACTGGCAAAGAAAGAAGAGTTGTTTTAAGTGGTGAGGCCTATTTTGAGATTGCTTCAAATAAAAACGTGCCATTTCGTGTGATAAGCAACGGACAGATTGTTGAAGTTCTCGGTACCCATTTCAATATTAACTCCTATGATGATGAAGATTTCACTAAAACTACCTTATTGGAAGGAAGTGTGCGAGTGATTCTTAAATCAACATCAGATGTATTAGGAAAGGCAAAAATGCTTAAGCCAGGAGAACAATCTTTAACTAATACTAAGCAAGCTGGAATTAGGATTGAAAATGCAGATACTGAAAAAGCAATAGCTTGGAAGAATGGTTATTTCAAGTTTAAAAATACACCTATTCAGGAAATTATGCGAGAAGTAGAGCGTTGGTATGATGTAGAGCTAATTTATGAGGGCAATATGCCTACAGATGAATTTACTGGATTTATATCAAATGATGTTAATATTTCGGCGGTGTTAAAAATATTGGAACAGAGTGGAGGTGTTAAGTTTACAGTAAAAGGAAAGAAAATTAAAGTAAAAACGATACAATAAATCCTAAATCTAATAATATGAAAAAGAATGACAGTAGTTAAAAATTAGTAGGGATTAAAATGAAAAAAAACCGCCTTGGATTGCCCTCCAAGACGGAATAATTTCTGGTTAATCCTTTAAAAATTCCGTAAGCACGAAATTTTAATTAATCAACCATAACAAAATTTAAAATGCAAAAGTATGAAAAATGTTTTACTAAGTGAGTGCAGGTCCTTCTGCATTAACAATTTTAGGAATTATCCTGAAATGAGACTTTCTAATCTAGTCTCAAAAAAAACGTTAAAAATTATGAAACTTACCACTATTTTCATTTTAGTAAGTCTGATGCAAGTAAGTGCAAATGGCTTCTCTCAAAATGTTACGCTGAATGAAACAAATGTTCATTTAGATAAAGTTTTCACAGAAATTCGAAAGCAAACTGGTTATGATTTTCTTTATAATACCAGATTACTGAAGAATACGAATCCCGTAACCGTTAAAGCGAAAAACTCTTCTTTAGAAGTAGTATTGGAGCAGGTTTTTAAAAGTCAACCTCTTACTTATACTATTACAGAGAATACAATTATTTTAAAGAGAAAAGATGAACGATTTATAGAACAAGGTTCCGGTTTTTCCTTAATGAATTCGAATCGCGATTTGAATAAAATTACTTCTGCCGGTTCATCTGGTATTGTATCAAATTTCACTATTGAACAACGTCGAGTTGATATTCGTGGAAAGGTAATTGATGCTGCAGGAGAAGCTTTAATTGGAGTGAGTGTTCGTGTAAAAGGTTCGGAAACGGGTGCCTCTACCGATGTAAACGGTAACTTCACATTAAGTGCTCCTGAGAATGCAGTACTTGTATTTACTTATATTGGCTATGTAACTCAAGAGGTTGCGGTTAATGGAAGAGCAATTATTAATGTGACCTTACTTGAAGATCGTCAGGCATTGAGTGAAGTTGTTGTTACTGCATTTGGTGTAACCAAAGCTAAAAGAGGACTAGGATACGCTGTACAAGAGGTTCGCGGTGAGGAGTTTACTGAATCACGTCAAAATAACATTGCTAATTCACTTACTGGAAAAATTGCCGGTGTTGATGCTACCCAAGCTAATTCTGGCGCTGGTGGTTCAAGTCGTGTTATTATTCGTGGTAATACCTCTTTAAATGGAAATCAGCAGCCTTTATATGTTGTTGATGGTATGCCAATCAATAATAATAATAGAGGTCCGGTTACACAAACCGAAGGCTTGAATGCCGACCGTGGTGATGGTATTTCCAGTATTAACCCAGACGATATCGCTACAATTTCAGTTTTGAAAGGTGGTGCTGCTGCCGCTCTTTATGGTAGTCAAGCTGCAAATGGTGTAATATTAATCACCACAAAGAAAGGATCTGCTCAAAAAGGTGTTGGCGTTGAAGTTACTTCAGATGCCAATTTTGGTAGTCCTTCAGTTTTTCCGAATTATCAATATGTTTACGGACAAGGTAATGATGGTGTAAAACCTGCTACGGCTGCTGCTGCATTAAGCTCAGGTCGTTTATCTTATGGAGCTAAAATGGATGGATCAATGGTCATGCAATTTGACGGTGTTATGCGACCATATTCGCCATTTAAAGTAAAAGATAATATTAAAAACTTTTATGAAGTAAGCCAAAACATAACCAATACAATCGCATTTAGTGCTGGAAGTGAGAAATTAAAAACCAGATTATCTGTAAGTGATTTACGTGCACAAGATCAGCAACCAAATTCTAATTATAAAAGAAAAACAGCTAATTTAAATATATCTGGTAAAATGGGTAAAAATGATTTTTTAACCATTGAATCAAGTGTTCAATACAATTTAATAGAAGGTAAAAATAGACCAGGTGTTGGATATGCAGATTTTAACTCAGCATGGCCTGTTTATCTTGCGGCTAATACTGTGGATGTTAGGTACATGGCAGGTTCTGACCCTTCTAGGCCTGGTATTAATGTTGCAACGGGAAGAGAATTACCTTGGAACCCAGTGCCTGTTGCTTTTAATCCTTATTATGTTGCATATCAAATCGGTAATGAGGATGCTCGTCAGCGTTTAATTGGCCGTGCTAGTGTTCAGGCTAACATTTTGCCTAATTTATTTATCAAAGGTACTGTGGCTCGCGACTTCAATTACACTACAGATCAATTATATGTACCAAGTACCAATAACTTTACTCCACTTGGCTATTTCCAATCAGGTACGCAGCAGGATGATAAAACAAACTTTCAGGGAATAGTTAATTATAATGAAAGATTTCTGAAAGACAAAGTTGGTGTGAATATCCTAGGTGGGGTGCAAAGTGAGAGAGATTTCGCAAAAGGTAGTACAGCCAATGGTAACCAATGGGTTGTTCCTGATTTTTATAGTATTACCAATTTAGTCAACAGAGATCTTGTAAATGCTTCAGAAGCTTCCTTTGGCACAAATTCTGTTTTTGGAGAAGCAAACATTGATTATAATAACCTCTTTTATTTAACATTAACGGGTCGTCAAGATTGGTTCTCTGTACTTAATCCAGGATTTAACTCAATATTCTATCCATCAGTGGGAGCTAGTTTTATCTTATCTGAGGTGGTAAAACTGCCTAAGTTTATTGATTATGCTAAATTACGATCCTCATGGGCTGAAGTTGGTAGTGCTACGGTAAATGCTGGAAGTATTAATCAAACCTATGCTGTGAGTACAGTAAATGCCTATGGATTACCAACATTAACTAATCCGAATGTTTTGAATAACCCTAATATTCGCCCAGTAACTGTTGAAACAATTGAAGGGGGATTCGAAGTTCAATTTTTAAATAGCAGAATTGGATTAGACGTTAACTACTATTCAAGAAGAACTAGAAATGATATTCTTTCTCCACCTATTTCAGGTGCTACAGGATTTGCAGCAGGTAGAAGAAATCTTGGTTTAGTATCGAATAAAGGTTGGGAGATTAGTGTAACAGGTGCACCTATCAAAAATGATAAATTTTCATGGGATGTAAGTTATAATTTTAGCTACAACATGAGTAAAATCCTTGAATTGGCAGAGGGAATCGATGTTTTATCTTTAGGTAATGGTATTGGAGGCCCTCAAATGATAAATGCAGTTGGATTACCTTATTCAACCGTTAGAGCCAATGTTATGAAATTGGATGCAAACGGGAACAAGGTATATAATTCAGCTACAGGTTATGAAGTTCAAGAGTTACGTGATTTAGGTGTTGGAAATCCACCTTATTTATTAGGATTAAGTAATAATTTCCGCTACAAGCGATTTAGTTTAACAATTGATCTTGATTCTAAATTTGGAGCAGTTGGTTACAGTAACTTAATTCAATATGCTACCAGATTTGGTCATACTCCTCAGACCCTTCCTGGAAGAGAGAGTGGTTTAACTGTTACTGGTGTTACTGCTGCGGGAGCTCCATATTCGAAATTATGGAACGTTGTAGATCTCGATACCTACTACAATAACTTTGGTAGTGCATATCCTGGAATGTGGGTTTACAAGACGGATTTCATCAAATTGCGTCGTACTGTTTTAAAGTATAATATTCCTGCTAGTGCACTTAAGTTCATGAAAGTACAGTCTGCCTCTGTCGGTATTACTGGTTTTAACTTGGCAATCCTTTACCAAGATAAAAGAACTAAAGAAGCAGGTATTGATCCTGAAATGCAGGAAACTGTAGGTAATGCCCAGGGAAGTCAGGGTGTGGCTTTTCCTAGAACCAGAAATATTGGCTTTAACCTGAATTTAAGATTCTAATATTTAAATCTAAGAACATGAAAAAGACATTCATAAAAATGATATATGCGGCTGGAGCTGTTCTTGTATTTTCAACTATGCAATCGTGTAATACCGATAAGCTTACTGATTTAAACAAGAATCCTAACGCAATTGAATATGTAATTCCAGAATATTCTTTCACCGCTGCTGTATTAGCTAGCGGTCCGGGAGAGAATTACAGAGCTTTAGGCCAAGGATTACAATATTTTTCCTCTTACAAGGAAGTTCCAGCCACTGGAGATAAATTTTACAATTTCAATGGTACGGCTGGTAATTTCAATGTTTATACTGGTCAATGGAATCGTTTACTTCAATTAAACAAAGAGATTCAGGGACCTGAAAATGTAAATAAACGTGCTGCTGTTGAAATCTTAAGGATTTTAGCTTTTCACCAACAAACAGATTTGATGGGTGATTTACCATACACAGAGGCAATGAAAGGCCTGGATAAACTTAAGCCAAAATATGATACTCAAAAAAGTATTTATACGGCCATGCTTACTGAGCTAGAAACTGCTTTAAAATCAATGGATGCATCAAAGGCAAATATTTTTGGAAATGCAGATCCATATTTTAAAGGTGATGTAGCTAAATGGAAGAAATTTGGTTATACCTTGATGCTTCGTTTGGGCATGCGTTTATCAGATGTGGAGCCTGTAACTGCTAAAGATTGGGTTGAAAAAGCTGTTACTGGTGGAGTTATAACCTCATTTAATGATATTGCTTACCTTAAATATGCAAATGTTACCAGTCAAATGAACCCAAGGGTTAATACCTATATAAATGGTGACTTTACAAGCCCAGGAGGTGATAACATAGAGGGAAGTAAATGGTCAGGTAAATTTATTGATCATTTAAAAAACACTTCAGATCCAAGATTGCCTGTTATATCGGTAGTATGGGTTCCAACAGGAAGTACTTATACGCCTAATAACACACCTTCTGCTCAGCGTGGCATGGTTAATGGAAGTATCAATACAAGACCAACAGATTTTGATACTTATTCTGAGCCATCATTACTATACATAGATAGAGGTTCTCCTATAATTACTATGGGACCTGCTGAGGCTTATTTAATTATTGCAGAAGCCGCAGCAAGAGGCTGGAGTGTAGGTTCTACAGCAAAGGCGGCATATGAAAACGGTGTTCGTGCTGCTATGGCACAATGGGCTTTATGGCCAAGCGTAGCTCCTCATTCTGGTGTGATTACTAATGCTCAAGTTGATGCTTATTTGCTTGCTAACCCCTATCCTGAGTCTGGAACTTTTGCTCAGCAATTAGAAACAATTTCAACACAAAAATGGGTTTCAATGCTTGGCGACGATTATGAGGTTTATTCAAACTGGCGTCGTACAAAATATCCAGTGTTTAATTATGCAAATTGGACCAATACTGCTGGACAAAAGGTTTCTTACCCAGGTAACGTAACCGCAGGAAAAATGTGGAGAAGGTTCTCTTTACCAATTTCTGAGAGAAACGTTAATCCTGCAAATTATAATGAAGCAATTAAGCGTCAAAATTATTCTGAAGAGCAAATTGATCTTTTACAAGGCAGAATGTGGTGGGATGTGGGCCCTGGTACTGGTCAAACTAACTAAAATGATATTTTCCGAAATGTTTAATAAAAACATTTGTATTAAGTATCTTAGTTAATTATTTGATAAGAGGAGATTTAAATCTCCTCTTATCATTTTAAATGAAAAAATAATCGGAAAATTATGAAACGTAGAGATCTTAT
>NZ_JBIIPN010000185.1:0-4063 GCF_044342615.1 Daejeonella sp.
AATAAAGAATGATTTAGTTTTGACTGTTGTAACTGGCTATTTATCTGTGTTAAATGCACAGGATATTTTAATCGCCTCACAGCAACAACTGGCTATTTCGAAACAACAATTAGATATTGAACAAAAGTTTTTTGATGTTGGGTCAAAAACTCTTGCCGATTTATCACAAGCTAAATCTCAACTTGCTACTGCAGAACTTAATGTTACCAATGCTCAAAATCAGGTAGATCTTGCATTTTTAAATCTTGCGCAGCTATTAGAGCTTGATCCTTCTTCAATATTTGTTGTTGAAAAGCCGAAAATGGAAGATATGTCGAAGATTAATTCTGCGTATTCCGCGTCAGATGTTTTTAAATCTGCTGCTTCTAGCTTCCCTGATATTCGTTTAGCTGAATTGAGAAGACAGGCTTCTGAAAAAGGAATTGATATCGCCAAAGGGAATTACTATCCCTCATTAAATCTGCAATCAGGTTTCGGAACTCGATATTCAAATGGTGCTTTTGGAAATAATGGTTTTACCAATCAAATTAAAGATAACTTCAATCAATTTATAGGATTCGGATTAAGTATCCCCATTTTTAATGGTATGGCAGTACGTTCTTCAGTTAGAAGAGCTAAAATCAATTTCCAAAATTCATTGCTCAATGAGCAATTGGCAAAAAATAACCTTAATAAAGTTATTAATCAAGCAGTATATGATCTAAGAGCAGCCGAAAAACGTTATTATTCAACATTAACAGCTTTTGAATCATCGAAAGAAGCATTCAACGTGATTGAACAACGTTATTCAGTTGGTTTGGTAAACTCTTTGGATTATAATCAGGCTCAAACAAATTTAAATAAAGCACAATTCGACCAGATACAGGCACAATATGATTTTATTTTTAGAAGTAAAGTCATTGATTTTTATCTGGGTAACCCTTTAACATTTTAATTAAAACTCCTTTTTCCTTATAATCAAAACATGGCAAAGAAAAATAATACATTAAAATATGTGCTCATTGGAGCAGGAATACTTCTAGTAGTGGCAGTAGCCGGAAATAAACTCGGCTGGTTTGGTAAGAGTGAGGTGACTCAGGTTGCCGTTGAGAAAGCAGAGAAACGTACAATTGTAGAAACGGTATCAGCAAGTGGTAAGGTTCAACCAGAAATTGAAGTGAAGTTAAGCGCGGAAGTCTCAGGTGAAGTAGTTGAACTTCATGTTAAAGAGGGCGATGTAGTAAAAAAAGGTCAATTATTATGTAGGGTTCGTCCAGATGTTCTTCAATCGGGTTTTGATCGTGCCGTAGCCTCTTTAAATAGTCAGAAGGCATCTTTGGCAAGCACGCAACAGCAACTAAAGCAGGCAGAAGCTAATTTTGCCAATGTTTCAGCTAAATACAAGAGAAATCAAGAGCTTTTTGCTAAAAAAGTTTTATCGGCAGCAGAATTTGATGCAGTAAAGGCAGAATTTGAAAGTTCTAAAGCCAATTTGGAGTCGGTACGTCAAAATGTAGTGGCTTCTAAATTCGGAGTAGATCAATCTAATGCAGTAGTAAAAGAAGCTGGTGCTAATTTAGCGAAGACTTCAATTTTTGCGCCTGTTGATGGTGTTATTTCAAAACTTTCAATTGAATTGGGAGATCGTATTTTGGGTACTTCTCAAATGGCTGGGACTGAAATAATGAGAATTTCAAATCTTAGTTCAATGGAAGTGAGTGTGGATGTTAATGAGAGTGATATCAATCGCGTTTCTATCGGAGATTTAGCTGATATTGAGGTGGATGCCTTCCAAAATCAAAAATTTAAAGGTGAAGTTACTGAAATTGCTAGCTCATCAAGCATTGTTGGAACCTCAACTGATCAGGTTACTAACTTTACCGTTAAGGTGCGTATTTTACCTGAATCATATGCTAAATTGGTGCGTTCTGATTCAGCTAATCCATCTCCATTCCGTCCGGGATTGTCAGCAACAGTAGATATTCAAACAGAACAATATACTGGTATCGCTGTCCCTATTCAATCGGTGACTACCCGTGAGAAGAAAAAGGAAATTAATGAATCAGAAGGTGAGGTTAAACCAGCTTCAGCCAAAGATGAAAAAGATAAATTAAAAGATACTGAACCTGTTAAGGAATATGTTTTCGTTTACAGTGCAGGTAAAGTTAAACAGGTTTTAGTAACTACAGGAATCCAAGATGATACTTATATTTTGATTAAATCTGGATTAAAGGGTGGTGAAGAGGTGGTTTCTCTTCCATTTACTGCCATTTCCAAAACATTGAAAGATAGTGTGGTAGTTGAAAAAGTTGAAAAGGAAAAGCTTTTTACAGGCGAAAAGAAAGACTAATTTCTAAGATTTTCTTAACTTGTCCCGGTCGATTAATTGTATTTACATCAATTAATCTATCGGGATTTTTATTATGACGCATATTCACAAAAAGATAGCCGTTGTTGGAGGAGGTAGTTGGGCGACCGCCATTATCAAGATATTGTCGGATAATCTTATCGAAAAGGAGATTTTCTGGTGGATGCGTAATGAGGAAGCTATTAAGCATATTCGCCAATACAATCATAATCCTCATTACCTCAGCTCTGTGGAGATAAAAGTCCCAGATAGCAATTTAAGTTCAAACCTTAAGGATATTATTACCGCATGCGATTTCATTTTATTGAATGTGCCGGCAGCATTCTTGAAAGAAACCCTAAAGGATATTAGTCCCGAAGATCTCAAAGGAAAAAAAATTATTTCTGCCATTAAAGGGATTGTTCCTGATGAGAATATGATAATCGGTGAGTTTATGAACCAACATTTTCATATTCCATTTAGTGATATTATAGTGATTAGCGGTCCCTGTCACGCAGAGGAAGTAGCACTTGAAAAACTATCTTATCTTACTATTGCATCTCAAGATACTGAATTGGCTTCTCATTTCTCATCCATGTTAAATACACGATATATTAAAACAAATGTATCGGATGATATTTTCGGGACTGAATATGCCGCAGTATTGAAGAATATTTATGCTGTAGCTAGTGGCATTTGCCGCGGTATTGGCTATGGGGATAATTTTCAAGCGGTTTTAATTTCAAATGCAATTCGTGAAATTGAAAGTTTTGTAAATGCGATACACCCTATTGATCGAGATATTAAAGAATCGGCTTACCTTGGCGATTTACTCGTAACGGCCTATTCTCAATTTAGCCGTAACCGAACCTTCGGTAATATGATAGGGAAGGGCTATACCGTGACTTCAGCACAATTAGAGATGAACATGATAGCAGAAGGTTATTATGCGGTGTATTGCCTTCATCAGATAAATAAGACCTACAAAGTAAATATGCCTATCTGTAGAGCAGTTTATGCAATTCTCTATGAAAGACATTCTCCGCAGATTGAAATGAAGTTGCTTTCTGAGCAGTTGACGTAAATCAGTTGGCAGTTGTCTGTTATCAGTTGTCAGGCATGCGACATACGTTACCCGGTGGCTGAGGTACTCGAAGCCAGGGGTATAGTTGGTTAGTAGTTAGTTGGTTAGGCTAGCGACATTTCAATTAGTATTTAGTACAAAGTATTTAGATATGAGAAATGTCCTTAATCTTTGTTCCTTATTTCTTGCTCTAATTTCCGCAATCACAAAAATCAAATAAATCATCGTTCAGACAATTTAGTTGGTTAGTAATTAGTTGGTTAGACATGCGACAACAGCTACCCGGTGGCTGAGGTTCTCGAAGCCATTTATTAATCGTAGGAAAAGAGTTATCAGTTTTTCGTCCTTACTCCATGCTCTTTATTCCTTCTTAACAAAAAAGAGCAAGAAAAAAAGACAGATTTTCCATCAATTTTTCTTGCTCTTAAATTATTTGGCTGTTGGATTTTAGTTCCTTCTGCGTCTTTCGCCGCTGCCGCCTTCACGACGTCCGCCAGTGCCTGCACTTGAACTTCCGCTACGATCTTCACGGCGCTTCCCTGAAAAATCACGGAAACCACCACCGCTGCCGCCTTCGCGTCCACCTTCGCGTCCACCTTCACGACGACCGCCGCCACTTCCGCCACGGTAACCACCGCCACTTCCGCCTTCAC
>NZ_JBIIPN010000070.1:0-13469 GCF_044342615.1 Daejeonella sp.
AAAGTGATGCTTTTTTCATAAAAAAAAATTCTTAAGATTGAATTATTAAATATAGTAATTCAGGAATTAGTAGCTGAAAAATATTGAAATTAACGTAGGAATATCCTTCTAATCCCAATTAAAACAATGATAAAAACACTAAAGAGTATAAAAAATGGAACGATATACTCAATTAAATTCAAGGGAAGCATGATTGCGATAATGAGTAGTTGAAATCCCAATCCGTAAATGGATAGCAATGTCATAAACCAAGACGGGAAACTCTTAACTTTAAAGGCTTCAGGATCTAAAACATGAATTATCTTATCAAAAAAACCATAAACTAGGTAATAAATGGCGAATAGGGTATTTACAGAACTTTGTTTTTCACCGGGTAATGCTCGCGGTGCTTTATATTCAAATATTTTACTGGTTGTATCGCCACCTTCTGATAGGTTTCTTAAAATAACATAGTAATAATTATATAGTGTGCCTTGTAATTGAACGGCAAAAAATGCTATGTATGCATAGTAAATGCTTGTTTTTGTAACAAAGGCAATCGATGTAAAAATAAAAAAATTCAAAATTATATCGAAAATGCTATCTAAATATCGTCCAGTATAGGATGGTGTTTGATTTATTCTTGCCAACTCTCCATCTGCAGCATCAATAATTGACTTTAAGATAATAAAAAAGGATGCCCACCAATACAAACCCTGAATAATGCAATATATGGCGATTAGTCCCGATAAACCAAAAAGTAGCGTGACATGAATAGGAGTAATACGGCTGTGGCTTATTGAGTTTGCGAATAATTTTCCTGGCGACCTCCCATAATCAGAGAAGTCAAGAAATTTATCGCGAGAATTTAATTTAGACATTAGAAATAGAAGGTAATGCTTTTGACAATATAGTCTAGACTACAAAGGTATGATTGTTTATTGTATTGCCATTAATAAATGCTATTTCTTATTAGATTTTGAATAAATTCTTTGCTCTGTCAAATTGTTTTTACAATCCTACAATATGACACAATATCGACCTAAGCAAGAGTTGAAATCAAAACATTACCTTTATTTTTGAGCTCATTTAATACGAAAACCTACCAATGGATAAAAACAATACGCTACGAGGTCTAATCGGTGCCGAAGATCAACTTTTGGATCTGATTTCTGATGAGCATATTTCTACCTCATTTGATACTCCGCTGAAGCCTGATGCCTTCAAAATGGATGATGAAACCAAAATTCAACTAATCAGTAAGCATTTCACTCAAATCATGGACATTTTAGGTCTTGATTTGACCGATGATAGCCTGAAGGATACTCCCAAAAGGGTAGCTAAAATGTATGTTAAAGAGATCTTTAGTGGTTTAAACCCTGATCTAAAACCGTTGCCAACTTTATTTGAAAATCAGTACAAATACAATCAAATGCTGGTTGAACGTAATATTTCTGTGTACAGTAATTGTGAGCATCATTTTGTTCCAATTACAGGTAAAGCGCATGTGGCCTATATCAGCAATGGAAAGGTTATCGGACTCTCAAAGCTGAATCGAATTGTTCAATATTATTCTCAAAGACCTCAGGTTCAGGAAAGGTTGACCATTCAAATAGCGAATGAGATGAAGGAAGCATTAGGGACTGAAGATGTGGCAGTTATAATTGATGCTCATCATCATTGTGTATCTTCAAGAGGTGTTCGCGATATGAATAGTTCAACAGTAACAGCTGAATATTGCGGTAAATTTTTATTGCCTGACACAAGGAATGAATTTTTAAAACATATTGGATAATGAAATTTCAAGGTAAAAACATCTTAGTTGTTGGGGGTAGTTCGGGCGTGGGACTCGCTTTAGTGAAGTCGCTAAGCGCTCAAGGCGCACAAGTTTACTCTGCTAGCAGAAATACTTCTTCGGAATGGCCAGCAGGTATAATTCATATTCCTTTTGACGTTTTGTCCGAAAGTGCATCTATTGCTGAAAGTTTACCCGATCAATTACATGGCTTAGTCTATTCTGTTGGAAGCATCACTTTAAAGCCATTTAGTAGATTAACAGAAGATGATTTTATTACAGAATACCGTTTAAATGTAGTTGGTGCAGCAAAAGTTATTCAACAGGCTTATCGCTCTTTGAGAGGAGCAAAGCCTTCATCTATCGTATTAATTAGTTCCGTAGCTGCTCGTACGGGTATGAGTTATCATGCAAGTATAGCTTCAGCAAAAAGTGGGGTAGAGGGCTTGGCAATTTCTTTGGCAGCAGAATTTGCATCTCAGGAAATTAGAGTGAATGTAGTTGCTCCATCACTAACAGATACCCCATTAGCTGCAAGTCTTTTAAGTACGCCTGATAAACGTGATGCATCCGCAAAGCGCCATCCATTGGGCAGAATTGGCACGCCTGAGGATATTTCTTCTGCAATTTCATTCTTATTGTCGGATGAAAGTTCATGGATTAGCGGACAAGTGCTCGGGGTAGATGGCGGAATGAGTACTTTAAAAACTCTTTAATCATGCATATAAATCGAGATCAAATCTCCTCCATGGAGAAACGTTTTCGTACGACTTTTATAAATAGTCTGCCAGGTTATAAATGTCTTCAAATGCTTGCAACTGTGAGTGAGGTAGGAGTAACTAATTTGGCTTTATTTAATTCTATTTTTCATTTAGGGGCTAATCCAGCCTTGTTAGGGATGATTTTCAGGCCTGATGGAGATGATCATGATTCATTAGAGAATATTAAAAAAACAGGTCAATATACCTTAAATAATGTTCTGCCCGAATGGTTTGATCGTGCTCATCAAACAAGCGCAAGGTTTCCTTCAGGATATTCCGAATTTGAGCCTTGTGGTTTCAAAGAATCTTATGTGGATGGATTTAAAGCTCCATTTGTAGCAGAATCAAGCATAAAAATAGGTTTAGAGATGAGAGATTTAATCGATATTTCTATTAACAATACCAAAATGCTTATTGGGGAAATTGTTCATGTTTCCATGGATGATAGTATTTTAGAAAGTGATGGCTATGTAGATCATTTAAAAGCAGGAACTGTAACTGTTGCCGGATTGGATAGTTATTTTACCACTTCGCATTTAGCAAGGTTAGCTTACGCAAAGTTTTCTCAATAACCAGGATTCAAGATTTGAAATAGTGACAAACTCTAGGACAGATGTTTTAATAATTGGGGCGGGTTTAGCCGGACTTAGTGCTGCGCGTGTGCTTAAAAGTGCTGCACGTAATTTTAAGATTCTTGAAGCTTCTGATGCAATAGGAGGTAGGCTTAAAACAGATCAACTAGATGGTTTTTTGCTAGATCGAGGTTTCCAAGTGCTTTTAACAGCATATCCTGAAGCCAAACATTTCCTTAATTATAAAGCCCTTGATTTACAGACTTTTAGTCCCGGTTCAATCATTTTGAATAATTCAGGAATTGATCAAATTGGGGATCCTTTACGTGAGATATCCTCCCTAATTCCAACATTGAAATCGCCTGTTGGAAGTTTTTTTGATAAATTAAACTTGCTTAAGCTAAGATTGAAGTTGGCAGGTACTAGCATTGATGATATCTTTAATAAACCTGAACTGTCAACTATCAGTTATTTAAAAAATGCAGGTTTTGGAGAGCAATTAATTACTAATTTTTTCACTCCATTTTTAAGCGGTATTTTTTTAGAAAATAAGCTGGAAACCTCCTCCCGAATGTTTGAATTTGTATTTAAAATGTTTAGTGAGGCAGATACAGCTATTCCTGCTAAAGGAATGAGTATGATTCCGATGCAATTAGCATCCTCATTAGCTCCTGATGAACTTATTTTAAACGAATCCGTCTTGAGTATTGACGGAAACGAGGTTTTAACGCTTTCAGGCAAGGTGTACCAAGCTAACACGATATTGATTGCAACAAGTGCCAATAATCTCCCAGAACCCTTTATAGTGTCAAATAAAGGCAAAAAATCAGTAACATGCCTATATTTCTCAGCTGATCAGGCACCATATCATCAAAAACTGATTGCTTTGAACGCAAATTCCAATAAATTTGTCAATAATATCGCAGTGATGAATAATGTTTCTAAGCATTATGCTCCTGAGGGTAAATCATTGATTTCTATTTCTATTATTGAGGATTGTAGTGCTTTTAATGATACTGAATTGGAGTTAAAGGTTAAAGAAGAACTCAAATTCTGGTATCCCGACTGTGTGGATTGGAAGCATCTCAAAACATATGTTATTCCATATGCACTGCCTGAAAATAAGCATGTTACAAATGATATAAATCCTTCAACTATCCGCTTAAATGATTCAACTTTTATTTGCGGAGATCATTTGCTCAATGGATCTATAAATGCTGCACTTAAAAGTGGAAGGCTTGCCTCTGAGTCGATTTTATCTCTTTGATAAATAATTTAAAGCACTATTTCACAACAAGTTGTTACAAAAATTTTAGAGTATGTGGAGCTTTCATCGACTAATGTTTCATATGTAATAATTTTAATCAACAAGAAGCATGGTTCTAATCTGCTGTAGGGTTTTGTTTTGAAGTCGAGCATAATATATACCAGGTGGATAGCCCTCATTTTCAAAAGTTATTTTATGCCTTCCCCCATTAATTTCACTATCTACTAAAGTTTTAATTAGCTTCCCTTCTGTATTAAATACCTGAATTAAGGTATGCCCTCCATTGCTTTCGTAGGAGATAGTTGTAGATGTTTGGAAAGGGTTTGGATAATTAGTGATAATGTTTTTCCCTGAACTTTCAACAATTAAATCTGGTTTGCTCGACATACATGGAGCTGATTTCTTAATTAGAGGCAGGTTTTGGAAGTTTTTAAGCATTACATTTTCAAGAGTTGGCTCAGGAACACAAAACCATTGTTGGAGGATAGATGCATATATCGATCTGAAGTCATACTGCATGGGTATATTATCTGAAGTTCCAGTACTTAAATTAATTATAGGACTTGTTCCAGTGATGTCGTTTTGAGCATAATGCCCAAAAACAAATAGGGGTGCCGCTGCACCATGATCTGTTCCACCGCTTGCATTAGATTTAATACGCCTTCCAAATTCAGAGAAGGTCATGCCAATTACTCTTTTACTTGAATTTAGATATTCAAGGTCATCCATAAAAGCTTTAATTCCTTCAGAAACTTTTTGCATCAGGTTTGCATGGACACCAGTTTCAGTTGCATTCGCATTAACTTGTTGAGCATGCGTATCGAAACCACCTATACTAACCATGTAAATTCTTGTTTTCAAGCCACCGGCAATTAATCGCGCTACTATTTTTAATTGATCTGCTAGTGTGTTTCCTGTGGGATAACCTGAAAATTGTTTTGTTACCCTTGCTGCCGCTGCTTTAATTACGGAGCCATATTGCTGAGTTTGTTGAGCAATTTGGCGGATATAAGTTAACTCTTTTCCACCTCTAGTATTTGGTGCGGTACCTTGTATGCCGTTGATTAGGTTATAAAAATTTACTGGGTCAGAAATAGCCATACCCATATTTACTGCCGGGCCCTGCATTGCTGGTGATACAAATGATCCAATTTGAATAGCAAGTGGGTCGGGCATTACAGTATTTGGATACCCCGTTGGGAAATCACTGAATTCTTCATGAAGATAGCGGCCAGCCCATCCTGAATTAATTGTTTGGTTCGAATCAGATGCACTTAGCCAAATATCAGTAGCTCTGAAATGTGAAAAATTGGGTTGTGGATAGCCTACCGATTGAACGATATTAAGTTTTTCTTCATTAAATAGAGTTTGTAGCCCTTTCATTGAAGGATGTAAACCTGTAAAGCTTGTACCATTCAACTTAAGTATCTTATTTTTAGGAATAATTATGTTGGAACGAGCATTACTCAAATTATCGTATTGGTCAAATGGGATAACCATATTTAAACCATCATTCCCGCCGTTAAGTTGAACTATAACAAGTACATGATCGGTCTCTGTTGGAGCCTGGGTAAGGGCCGAAACTAGCGGAGATTCTGCGAAAGCTTTAAAAGTAAAGCCATTGATAAGAGCAGGAAATAAAATTCCAGCAGGTGCTGTGTTTTTTAAAAAATCCCTTCTTTTCATGATAGCTGGTATTCAGGAAGGTTCATGAGATATTTAAACATGGCCTGTAATCTGGTTAAAACTATCGTTCTATTTGCAGCAATAGTTGTATTTGACTTGTAAGTATTCCAAGCTCCAGTCCAGTATGAATCAGTTGTTTGACCAGAAAGCAAAATACTTTTTAAAAAAACTTTAACATCTTGAGATACTTCTATAGCGTAGATTAGCGATAAACTGTCATTAATTAAAATATTAGGGTCAGAAGGATTTGGTAAGCTATCTACAAAAGAAATGATGTCAATATTTATTTTTTTACCATTTCTTGTGTATCCATTTGAAATCATTGTATCACAAAACTGGTTACGCCGAGGTAGCGTGTCTGCATTAATCCAGATTTCATGATATTGAGGTTCTTGATGATAGGCAGGCCATCCGGCAACGCTTGGAGGATCCCCAACATTTTGCTGCATATTTGAAGCTTGAGTTCGGATATAATCATGCATATAATAATGATTTATTATATCTGTAGATATTGGAAAACTTATGTTAAACTCGCGACATAAACCTACGCATAGATCAATTGGGCTTTTTATTAAACAAGCTTTATTTACTGGATCAAAAAAATGTTCACTGCTAAATAGTGCTTTTAATACAGGCTTTATCTCATAATTGCTATTTCTAAAAATAGTAGCTAATGGTGCAATTACATTGGCTTCTGTTGCATCATCTATTTCATAATAGATGAAAAATCGATAAAGTTTTCTGCAAATATAAAGTGACGTTTCGCTTTGTTGAAAGATAATATTTATCAATTCGTCAAGTTCAGATGCTCCACTCGCACCCGTTTTTCCCTTGATTATTGCATTATTATAAAACGCTGAAAATTGTTTATCTCCACTATCATGCTTGTTTGGGTCAAATGATGAACTAATAGTTGTGGAGTTAACAGTATATCCTGTAAGTACCCTAGCTGCTTGTTTGACATCATTTTCGGTATAATTTGACTTAGGTCCTTTTCCTAAAGTGAATAATTCTTGCAATTCTCTCGCATAATTTTCATCAGGTGAGGTTTTATTATTCAAATATCCATTTAAGTACCTTAGCATTCCAGGATCTATTGTAATTTCTTTTATCAGAGTTTTGAAATTGCCAAGTGCTAATTTTCTAAGTAGCATGTGATGCTTATATGAGTACCTTGGGTCATTAATGTCAACTATTTCAGTGGCAAAATGATTATGCCAAAACAAGATCATTTTTTCATGAATAGAAGTACTTTGATTTAGCATCAGACCAGTCCACCATGATTTAAGCGAAGTATTTCTACGGAAAGTATTATTCCCATCAAGCGAAGCATTCACCCAGCTTTGTCCTAATTGAACATTCGGGTCAGTATATGTTGTGTCGTTATAATTATTTACTGGTGCTTGCGGAATAGGTTCTTCGGTTAAAAGTAACTCAAGAATTTCATCTAAAGTCTTACCTTTTAATTTGGCAAGGTCTGATTGCTTAACACCAAATAAAATTCGTTTCAATAAATGGCTAATCTCCGAGTTTCCTAAAGGCGGAGAGTACGGAAATAAGCTTGTATTTGTTCGAAATGTAGAGGTTCTAATTTTAGAACTCAGAAAACTTCTTCTATCCATTAAGGATTACAATATTTTTTAAACAAAATTTAATCAATATGAAATTGTATCCTAAAATTAATGTTTTTTATTTAATTCTGGTTCTGAATTTTTATTGATTTACGCATCATCATAATATAATTTAAATTAATAACATTGTCAAATGTTTCAAAATAGCTTAAAATGTCTATTTTTAATTAACTTATTAATGATACAATAATTTTAATCGCTAAAATACCTTCTTAATGAAATATCTATTTCCCATATTCCTTATTACTTTTGCCTTTTTTTCTCTTGGGTTTTTGCCTTCAAAATTAACAAAAAGTCCTTTTAATAATCATTTTTCAGATACAACGCAAACGACTATTGTTGCCAAAAATTTAACTGTGCCTTGGGAAATAGCTTGGGGACCAGACAATAAAATATGGATTGCCGAACAAGAAGGTTTAATTAGTAGGGTAGACCCAATTAACGGAAAAAAGGATGTCCTACTTAAATTGACAGATGTTTGGCAATTAAGAACTTCAGGTTTACTTGGTATGGCACTTCATTCTGATATGAAGAAATTTCCATACATTTTTTTGAATTATACCATTGAAAAGGATAATAAGAAACAAACAAGATTGGTCCGATATACCTGGAAAAACGACACCCTCATTATGCCTAAAATTTTAATGGAAATACCTGCAGCTTTAGGGCATAATGGCTCCAGAATTACTGTTTATAAAGGTCTTGTTTACTGGGCTACAGGCGATGCTTTAAGCATGGTAGATTCGCAAAATCCACTAACACCGAATGGAAAAATCTTAAGAATGTATGTAGATGGCACAGTACCTAAAGATAATCCGATGAAGGGTAATCCGGTTTGGGCGTGGGGTTTTCGCAATATTCAGGGAATGGCCTTTTCTTCAAGTGGTCAACTTTACACTTCCGAGCATGGCGATACAAATGATGATGAAGTAAACTTAATCCTTAAAAATAGAAATTATGGATGGCCAACTGTGCAGGGTTTTGCCGAAAGTGATGCCGAAACTATATTTAAAAAATTGAATAATACGGTAGATCCATTATTGGCTTGGACTCCAACAATTGGTCCGGCGGGTCTCGACTATTATTCATCAAATAAAATTCCTGAACTAAGTAATTCATTGCTTCTGGTTTCTCTAAAGGGTAAAAGTTTAAGAGCTCTAAAACTTGATAGTGAGGGTAAAAGCATAATTGAAGAACAAGTTTATTTCGAAAATAAATTCGGTAGAATACGTGATTTATGTGTTTCTCCAGAAGGAGACATTTATTTAGCTACTAGCAATCGCGATTGGAATCCCGTGGCAGGCTTCCCAAAACTTGAAGATGATAGAATTATTAAAATTTCTGGTTTGAGCAAATCCGATCCTCAAAATCTACTTTCTTCTTTGCCTCCTGGTTCAAAGGGTGAGACTCTTTATCTTCAATATTGTGCTTCTTGTCACAAAGAAAATGGAATGGGTTTAAATGGGATATTTCCTTCTCTTCAGAATTCGCAAACGGTGGTATTAAATCCTAAAGAATTAATAAAGAAGGTTTTAATGGGTTCTAAAGGTCCGGCTCTAATAAATGGAGTAAGCTATGATGCGGCTATGCCTGCTTTTGGGTTTATGAAAGATGAAGATTTGCTAGATGTTTTGACATATATCCGTTCTATAGGTTCAAGTCATGCCACACCAATTGAACCCAAAATGATAAAGCAGGTTCGAGCTTCTATTCAATAATTAGCTTCTTTCTTAATATTTTGCTTAAGATTTAATAAATTTGCCAAATATTTGGGAGTTTTTTAGCTGGATATTAAAAATCAAATTCCTGTTACACTTTGAGCAAAACTATTTTTAACCTATGGCCATTAATATTAAATTAAAGATGAAAGCTTTTATTAAGATAAATCTAATAGTAGCATTAGTATTTTTTTCAAGTATTTCTTTTGCGCAATCAAAAGTTGATTTTATTGATGATGATTATACAAAAGCACTAGAAAAGTCTAAAGAAGTTCAAAAACAATTGATGGTAATGGTTTATGCGGATTGGTGTCCTCATTGTACTTTCATGAAAACAAAGGTTTTAAATGATCCTGCAGTAATTGAAACCTTAAACTCAAACTATGTATGCGTACAAATTAACGCAGATAAACCTGAGGCGAAAGTGATTATGGACAAATTCGGAGTATTATCATTTCCTGCATTTCTATTTATTGATGGTAATGAAAGGGTCCTTTATAATTTAGTAGGGGAAATAAACAAAGAAGATTTTTTAGTTGAATCGAAAAAATCTTTGGTTCCTAGATTGCAACTGCCTTTTCTCAAATCTCAATTTGAGAGTGATACTTTAAATGGAAATAAGTGTTTAAATTATTTAAATGGATTACGTCGCGGTATCGACAAAAATAAAACCGCTGAAATTGCCTCAAAATATATGAGTTCAGTAAAGGAAGAACAAATGGTATCTCTTTTAAACTGGAGAATATTAGCCTATGCAGTAACTGATATTAAATCAAAAGATTTGCCAACTCTTCTGAAATATAGAAAGGAATTCGCTCAAGTTATAACTGAAGCTAGACTTCAAACTAAACTGCATACAGTGGTTAATTTAACATTGAAAAATGATGTGGCAAAACTGGATAGCGCTAATTATTCAAAAAACAAGGAATTTATTCGAAATGAAATGAAGGTTAATGTTGATTCAATAGCCTTTAAATATGACATTCAACTCTATGAAAATTTAAAAGACTGGGTCAAATATAACGCAGTAGCAAAGAAAATGCTTTCTAAAATGATTTGGAATGAACCAGCTAAAATTAATGATATCGTTAAAAATTATGTGCGTCATATAAGTTCAACTGCTGATTTAAAAGTGGCTTCAACTTGGATGAATCATTCTTTGCAATTGAATAATAATTATGAAGCTAATTTTATTCAAGCTAAATTATATCAGAAGCTTAAAAATATCCCTGAGGCAATCAAATATGCTCGTGTAGCTAAGAAATATGTAGTGGAAATGAAAATTGACACGAAAGATATTGATAAACTTTATACTCAACTAGCAATTAAATAGGCTAACAAAACTTGTCATGTATTTTGTTGTTAATCTTTTACCATTTTAATATCGCTACCACGGGTAAATGATCAGAAGCATAATGCTCCTGCACTACGTAGTGTTTAACAGTTTTAAATGCATTTTTCTTTTTAAACGCGATAAAATCAATTGTTTTTTTTGGGCTTACCACAGGAAATGTTGGATCACAGCCTTGGCAAGTTCTGGTAAATTTTTGATCAAACTGTTTTATCTCGGATGATTCTTCCTCCGCATTTAAATCGCCTGCAATGATAAATGGTAGTCCCTCTTCTTCTGCTATTTGATTAATCTCCTTAATTTGCATAGCCCTGTTTTTAGGTTCTTTTTGCGCATCTAAATGGGTAGATCCAAATCTTATAAAATCCCCATTTTCTAAATGAATTTTTGCAGTTGCTAATACCCTAGGCTCCCCTCCAGTTCCTTTGATTGTTGTTAATCGATGAATCTTGCTTTCGCTGATTGGATATTTAGATAAAATACACACTCCATAATCGCCACCATCATGATCTATGGCTTTGGCAAAGAAAAAATTCATTCCGAGCTCGCGAGCAATAATTTCAGCTTGGTTTATTTTACCTGAGCGTCCTGTATTTACATCTACTTCTTGAAGTGCTATTAAATCGGGGTTTTCAGCTTTTATTGCTTTTACAATTGAATTTAGATCAATTAATTTGGGTTTACTTGGCGGATTTCCAATGTGGATATTGTAGCTCATTATTTTAAGCTGTTTTTGTCCTAAATTACTAGAATTTTGCTTGATTGTAGCACAAGAGCTTCCTGCGAGAATTAAGACTATTAAAATTAATTTTTTCATTTCTTTTTTATTGAATCTAAGATATTTTTAGAAATTTCATTACATTGAATTTGTACATTTAATAAAAATAATAATTATGAAGTCTAAATTTCTTATCTACATTCTGATTTTAATTTCTTGTAATGCATTTGCTCAATCTGAAAAGTTGGAATGGGAGTATTTGTTTAATGGAAATGATTTAAGTAATTGGAAAATTTTAGGAGGAAAGGCTACTTATTCTATTCAAAATGGTGAAATAATTGGAACAACAGTATCTAACACCCCTAATACTTTCCTCTCTACTGAAAAAGAATATGATGATTTTATTTTGGAAGTCGACTTGCTCGTTCATCCTCTTATGAATTCAGGCATTCAAATTAGAAGTTTGAGCAAAAAGGATTATCAAAATGGGCGAGTTCATGGTTATCAGGTGGAAGTTGATCCATCATCACGTGCCTGGAGTGGCGGTATTTACGATGAAGCGCGTAGGGGATGGCTTTATAATTTAGAATTACATCCTCAAGCAAAAACAGCTTTTAAGAATAACGAATGGAATAAATATCGAATAGAATGTATTGGAAATAGCATTAGAACTTGGTTGAATGGTATTCCTGTAGCACATTTAATTGACGCTCAAACACAAAAAGGATTTATTGCTTTGCAAGTTCATTCTATTCCTAATTCTGAGCCTGAAGGGCGACAAATTAGATGGAAGAACATCAGAATACAGACAAAAAACTTAAAGCCATCTCCACCAAGCTCAATTTTTGTGGTAAATACATTGCCTAATAACCTCTCTAAAGATGAAAAAAGTTTAGGCTATCGTTTATTATGGGATGGGAAGACGAATAAAGGCTGGACTCAAGTCAATAAGAATATATTTCCAGAAAAGGGCTGGAATATTCAGGATGGCATTTTAAGTGTTGAAAAGGATCAAGTCGGGCAGCCTGCTTTGGGTGGTGATATCACCACAAAAAACAAATATACTTCATTCGAATTGAAGTTTGATTTTAAATTGACTGAGGGGGCTAATAGCGGAATAAAATACTTGGTAAATGATTATAATGGTTCTTTGCTTGGCTTAGAATATCAGATTTTGGATGATGAAAAACATCCAGATGCTAAAATGGGAATCAAAGGAAATCGTACTTTGGCATCCCTGTACGATATTATTCCTGTTCAAAAAATTCCTGCTGCAATTAAAAAAATAGGTGAGTGGAATCAGGCCATGATCAGAGTTTATCCCAATAATAAAGTGGAGCATTGGTTAAATGGTTATAAGGTTCTTGAATTTGATCGTTCTTCAAAGGAATTTATGGAAATGCTAACTCAAAGTAAATTTAAAGAGCTTAAAGGTTTCGGCCTAGCTACTAATGGTAAAATATTGATTCAGGATCATGGTGATGAAGTGTCTTTTAGAAGTTTGAAAATTAGAGAACTTCAATAAAACGCATGGGTTTTATTGAAGTTCAATTTTCTTTTTCAATAATGTTGATTGCTTTTTTCTTCCTCATTATTTTCTTCTGAAAATAAAATTCTCTATAATATACGATTATTTTTATTAATTATTCAATAAATACTCTATTTAAGTATATTTTATCAATTAATATTGAATAATTGTTATAAATATTGCACTTTTGTGTATTGGCTGTATGTTAGGCCATAGAATAGAATTTAAATGAAGCTAAGCGAAAAAGAATCAATTTTTACCAATGAAGTGGTAAACAGATTTGAACTTTACAATAGTTTATTTCTGACATTACCATTCTATCAGATTAAGCATACCGGGACTTTATTACCATTTTTTACCTCCCATTGTGAGGATGGGGTAAAATCTGAACTCGGTCCTACTGATATTATTGAAAGTTTCTTCGGTCAGTATGAGCAATACGTTCATGCCGCCGATCGCTTTG
>NZ_JBIIPN010000186.1:0-4042 GCF_044342615.1 Daejeonella sp.
TGAGGTGCATGTGTAAAAAGGTATCATGATGAGTAAATATGGTTTGATGCTGAGTAGAGAAAAATCCGATGATATCCGAATTTATATTTTCAAGCTCATAATTTGTTTGACCTTGATGCGCTTCCTTTGGCGAGCTCACTTTTGAGCCTTTTGGTAAATTTACGATATGAATTGTGGCTTGTTCAACAATTCCTGAAAGCTTAAACATGAAGGGTCTAGGAGATTTTTTCGTTAATTTATTGATATAGCTTTCTAGCTTTTGAATGGATTGGATTTTATTGGGTAAAGGCCTTTCCGACCAGTTTTCAATAATTGCTGAAGCAAAAAAGGGTGCTTTGATATGGTAAGTTTCCTCAACCTTCATTTCTGTATCTGAAACAACGCTTGATTTATAAGATTTTCCGTCAATAATTAAGATTTCTCCAGCTAAATACTCTATTGGCCCGAATCCGTATAAATTCCTTTTTTGAGAAATCGTATCCAGGTTTATGTTTCCCGATAGTTGCCCTTTCCACATCACATTTCTCATCTCACCAATAATTTTTACGGCATTGTTACTTTGTTGCGCGGAGGCAGAGTATGTGAAAATGAAAAGACTAAAAATTATATAAATTGCTTTTAATTGCATCCTTTTTGTTTAAATGAGACCATTTCATACTGAACATCTTTTTTTCATTATGGAACCTAAAGGTATAATTATTATATTTTTTATTCACTCGTCCGACTTTGTGTGTTGCCATAGGGTTTTCTACGATTGCTAGTAAAAGTCCAATTTTTGCTAATGGCAAATTTGCGTCATTCAATTCTTACCCGATAATTTTAATTAAATGTATAAAAGTTCGCAAGGCTTGCCAATTAAATTTCTACCACTAAAATTGCAAGTTTTATAGCACTTTCCGCCCAATAATGCTATTAGCCAGTGTTAGTAGATTGTTTATTTAACGAATTCATTGTCTACGGCTACTTCCCAGTATTGTTTAATGTTATATGGGTTTATCGAGAATTCACCGGCAATATTTTTCGAGACATGTTTATTATCAATATCAAACTCAATTCTGATATAACCATTTCTATGAGGTTTAGTACTTGGTCGAATTATATATTCTATGGACCCACCTTTATTTAATTTATTTACTTTAAGTGTGTCTGAGTTTTCAAAAATACTTCCTGCGCCATAGATTAAAATATTACTTGGAATAAAGTCTGATTGATTAATAACATTTACTGTGATTTTTGTTCTAGCATATCCACTTATTTTCGTATAAATAAGTCCAATGGGAATAAAACCGACTATTAAAATTAATGTTATCACCATTGTCTTTTTTTGACCATTCTCTTTTTGTCTGTTAAATAACTCTGAGATTAGTATTATGAAACCTGAAATCCAAATCACAATGCCTAGCAATATTAATGGGAAGGTTAAAATGCTCAAACCTTTTAATGGTGAGATTATGGCTAAAAAAACAACTGTAATTATCACGATTGAAATTATTGCGAGCTTTTTTGAAAGCATGATATTTTTCATGATGTTTTGTTTTTAATATTTTAAGTAACAGTTTGGCGCTTGGCGAAGAAGCAGATCTGGAAGCATCAAAGGGTAAAGCCATCACAAAATTTGATAGGAACCAGGATAGTTAATTAAACACTGAGTGTGTTTTTCTGCCAAATGCTTGCTATCGTATAGGCCTTCTTATCATCAGAATATTTTTCTCTTCTTCAAGAGTAGAGGCTATCAATTTAAAAATCTACTCCAAACCTATCCAATCAATCAATAATTTAAAATCTTCTTCTTGTTTGTTGGCGATCAAAAAACTCAATTGTTCAATGCTCTTAAAATTGAAATTGGGTATGTTTAATTTGCGCCCAAAAAATTGAGGGTAAAATTCATTTAGTGGTAACTTGATATTTTCCCATTCTCCTGTCGTATTAAATTGGTGCACGTAAGACTCAGACTGGGAAATTTTGCCTTTCAAACGAAATTCATAGGCCTTACCATCTCCTTTTACACGCAAGACAATAAACTTATTTTCATCCATTAGTTTAATCGTTTTATTCAATTGTATCGAGGCGAATCCTCCATTATTCGCCAATGAAACCTGTCCCGAAAATTGCCCATGTCCAGAATCGCTAAGCACCAAAGAACTTTTTGATATACCACCCATAACACCATCGTTAACAATACGCCATTCATTGACTTTCGTTTGCGTTGTAAATCTATAAATCTCTTTCATGTTTGTTTGGGTGAATAAGCTAAGGGTTAGTAAAACCAGGAGATATTTCATATATTTTATCTATTTTAACCAGTAAATGATTTCCAGGATACTATTTATTGAGTTATTTTTGTTGTCTATTTTATCCATGTTTTGTTATCATCTTCTTCTATCACTTTCCATTGTGTTTTTTGCATAAAGTTGATGCGGAGAACTTAAATGAACCCTTCACTAACCTTTCGTGGAATCAACGAATCCGTTATTATGCAAAATCATTGCTATCTGTTTTTTTCTTTAAGTTCTTTCTTTAGCATTCCCTGCACTACTTTAAGCTCACCTTTTTAATTTATTGATTTAGATATTTTCTCAAATATTTTGCACATTCTGTTGTTAAATTCAAACTTCCTTTTTATGCACCATATTCTATTCTCGAGACTTTAATTAAATATGTTTTTATATGATTGTTTTTTCAAAACATATACTATTTTCAACCTCTGCATATTGTCCATAGTTCTTGATAATGATAAAATTATTTTTCTTGTATAAACGTATTGCTTCTGGTTGATTAAATCCTGTTTCTAAAATGCATTTTTTATAGTTTAATTCCTTTGTCCAATTTTCCAATTCCTTCAAAACAATAGAAGCAATTCCTTTCCCCCTTTTTTCAATTGGTACAAAAATTCGCTTTATTTCCATTATATTTTCGTCATATTCTTTGATTGCACCACAACCAACAGCTATTTCATTTTCATAAATAACTACTACATATTTGATTCCAGATATTTTATTGAATTGTGCAAAAAACACATGTTCTTCTCCATCTCTTATTGCCAGTTCTTTGTCAAGTTCAACAACTAATTTTTGAAAATCTAAATCGTCAGAATTTGTTCTTTTAATTTGATACATTTTATTTATTCTTCTATTTATAGGTCTCTCTAAAATTATCGTGCAAGGGTTTCGGACTTGGCGCATGTGGATATTTCGAAGCAATCACTATATTAATTAAGCACAATATTTCAAAGAAGCACAAAGCTTGATTTAAGCACTGAGCTGCCAATCTTTTTAGCTGATGTTATAGCCAGTGCTTTGGCTTTTTGTCATTGTTTAGGCTTGAATGATTTAATATAAAATAAATCATCGGTATAAAAATCACTCCCATTGTAAGCGGTAAAAACCATACTCCAAGGCCGTCTGCTTCTCCGTTTGCATTTTGAATTGTTTTAAATTCAATAAGTCCTAAAATAAAAACGATAATAAGTTTAAGATATCTTATAAGTCTTGTTGCGTATATGTATTGTCTAAAAGCGTTGTCTTGTGTAATTTCAGTTGGATAATTGAATACTTGTGGAAACTTATTTAATACTGTCAGTCCAATGAATAAAATTGTTGCAATTAAGGGCAAAGTTAAAATAGTCGCTTTTCCGCCAAATCCGTCAGCTTGTCCTGCTCCATTGTAATGTGTCGGAATAGTTTCAGGTAAGTTTGAATAGCTTGTAATTGTCAAAACCCAAATCATTATTATAAAACCCCAACCAACAATTTCGAATATCTTATCTACTGTCTTAAGTGCCAATTTCATTTTTGGTCTTTTTTCCATTTTCAATTTATTTAATCGCTGTTGTCTTTTAGCATTGGCTATAACGTTTTCGGGGTTTGCGTTCGGGTTGGTTTCACGGCACAAAACTTTCAACCTGCACTGAACTTGAATACAAGTACAAAGCTCCAAGTTTTCACTTCACCCCGTCTGATGCAAAACTCGTGTCAATGGCTGTTTTTATTTTGTCCAACCGACATTTTTTTTCCACTCTTCAATTTCTTGTTTCCTGTTTTCA
>NZ_JBIIPN010000071.1:0-13340 GCF_044342615.1 Daejeonella sp.
CGTTATATCTATAAAAACTTGCTT
The DNA here is from genome assembly GCF_044342615.1 of Daejeonella sp. Lineage (GTDB taxonomy): Bacteria > Bacteroidota > Bacteroidia > Sphingobacteriales > Sphingobacteriaceae > Daejeonella. Next base: position 25 of record NZ_JBIIPN010000071.1, read on the forward strand.
GAAAAACCAATTCCGGCAGAATATTTACAATACTGGAAATAGTTTTAATAAATAAAATTTGATCTCAATCGAGAGATTAAATAAAAAAGCTCCTGCAGATTACCTGCAGGAGCTTTTTTGTTTAAGGATATATAGATTTAAGCCAATTGCTTCGTTAACTTTTCAGCTAAAACAGATTTTGGAACAGCACCAATTTGCTTGTCAACAATTTCTCCATTTTTAAAGAAAAGAAGAGCTGGAATATTACGAATTCCGAATTGCATTGAAATTCCAGGATTGTTATCCACGTTAACCTTGCCTACAACAGCTTTTCCTTCGTACTCTTTTGCAAGTTCTTCAACTACTGGGCCTACCATACGGCAAGGACCACACCATTCTGCCCAAAAATCAACTAGGACAGGTTTATCAGATTTAAGGACTAATTCCTCAAAGTTTGCATCTGTTAATTCTAATGCCATAATAATAAATTTACGTTTTTATAATTCAAATATAGTATTCAATATTCTTGCCACAAATATTTGTGCCAATGTGACATTAATTCAACTTATAGCGAACTCCTATCATTTTTGAAATTTCATTCAAAAATTCATTACTGGGATTGATTCTCACCGTTTTAGAGGGCATCTCAAGTATGGTTTCTTCCTCATAATCCATCACCATAAATTTTAATTGACAGTTTCTATTCTCATTCTGTTCGGTATTCAGCCTAATAATTTCATCCATTTTATTAATAAATGTATTAGACAATTCAGTGAGAGGTACTTGTATTGTCAGACTTTTTGACATTTTATCCCTCAATTCTGAAAGTAACACAATGCTATTTACCTTAAACTCCCAATTATCTTTTTGCTTAAACCTTTCTGTAACTAGTCCGCGAACCTGTAAAAAAAGCCCCAACTCAAGATATTGTTTTAACTTAATATAATCTTCGCCAAAGAGTGCAATTTCAAAAGTTTCACCATAATCTTCAAACATGAAAGTCCCGAAAGGCTTACCCGTTTTAGTGGTACCATGTCTACAAGCAGAAACTAGTCCGCCGATAATTAAATCACGATTACTAATTTTCTTAAACTCTTCCTGGTCTTCAGGGTATATTTCAGTACCCTTCATACGATTGACCAGACTTAAATGCCTTACTTGATGAGAGCAAAAATGATCCAACTCAAACTTATAATTATCTAAAGGATGGCCTGTAAGGTAAATACCAATCGATTCCTTTTCATATTTCAACTTTTCAATCAAGCCCCATTCTTCACAGTCAGGCATTTGTGGTTCTGATATCTCCGCATCATTAGTCCCGCCAAACAATGAAGCCTGAGAAGAATTTAAGCTATTTTGAAAATCGTTACTATATTTTATTAAACGTTCTATCCCGTTATAAAAACTTCCATCAGGTTTAAAGAAAAAAGATGACCTATTATGACCGAAGCAATCAAATGCTCCACCATAAACCAAATTTTCATATACTTTTTTACTTACTGCTCTTGAGTTAGAGCGACGAGCAAAATCATACATACTTTGATAAAGTCCATTTTCAGTACGCTCCTCAACAATACTTTCAACTGCCTTATCTCCAACTCCTTTCATTCCCGACATCCCAAATCGAACTTCACCTTTTTTATTTACGGTAAAACTCAATTCTGACTCATTAATATCCGGACCTAAAACCGAAATTCCCATCTGTTTACATTCTTCCATGAAGAATGATATTTTTTCGATGTTATTCTGATTATTAAGTACGGCCGCCATGTATTCGGACGGGTAATTAGCTTTTAAATAGGCCGTTTGATAAGCTACAAAAGCATAACATGTGGAGTGCGATTTATTGAATGCATACTGCGCGAAAGCTTCCCAATCAGTCCACACCTTCTCTGAAATTTTACTATCATGACCATTAGCACTACAGCCATCCATGAATTGGGCTTTCATTTTGTTAAGCACTTCAATCTGCTTCTTCCCCATTGCCTTACGTAAAACGTCGGCATCACCCTTGCTAAAGCCAGCAAGCTTTTGGGATAGAAGCATCACCTGCTCTTGGTAAACCGTAATTCCATAAGTCTCCTCAAGGTGCTCCTGCATATCCTGCAAATCGTAGGTAACCTCTTCACGACCATGCTTACGGGAAATAAACTTAGGGATATATTCTATCGGTCCCGGGCGATAAAGGGCATTCATCGCAATCAAATCCTCAAATTTATCTGGCTTTAAATCACGCAGATACATTTGCATTCCATCACTTTCAAATTGGAAAGTTCCATTGGTATCTCCTCGTTGATAAAGTTCAAATGTTTTAGGATCTTCTAATGAAATATAATCAATATCAATATCTACATCATGATTCTGCTTAATCAAACGCAAAGCATCCTTAATAATGGTGAGGGTTTTTAGGCCCAAAAAGTCCATTTTGATTACTCCCGCATCTTCAATTACTCGTCCGTCAAATTGAGTAACTAATAAATCTGATTCTTTAGATGTAGCAACTGGAATGATATCTGTTAAATCATAGGGTGCAATAATAATTCCCGCAGCATGAACTCCTACGTTTCTTACCGAACCTTCCAGAACCATCGCCTCTCTTAAAACTTCCGATTGAAGAGTTTTACCATCATCAAGAATTTTGCGGAGAGTTTTAATATTCTCAAAATCTTCAGGATTTTGCTCCTTTTTGACCGTATCAATTGGGGCAGTCATTACCTGAACGAGGTTTGTTCCGGGGCGGTCTGGAACAAGCTTTGCAAGCATATTTGATTCAGCTAAAGGCAAATCTAACACCCTAGCAACATCTTTTATACTTGATTTAGCAGCCATCGATCCATAAGTAATAATCTGCGCTACTTGATTTTTACCATATTTATCAACCACATAATCGATTACTTTTTGTCGCCCCGCATCATCAAAATCCGTATCAATATCGGGCATCGACTTTCTATCCGGATTTAGGAAACGCTCAAAAAGCAAATTATATTTAATAGGATCAATATTGGTGATGCCAATACAATAAGCAACTACAGAACCGGCGGCAGAGCCCCTTCCGGGACCAATAAACACACCTAAATCGCGTCCTGCACGGATAAAATCGGCCACAATTAAGAAATATCCGGCAAAACCCATGGTGCGTATGGTGAAGAGCTCAAAGTTTAGGCGTTCTTCAACCTCCGGACTAATATCTTTGTAGCGTTCTTTAGCTCCCTTAAAAGTGATATCCTTCAAGTATTCCCACTGGTTCAAATTTTCAGATTCAGCGCCCGAATGTATCTTAAACTCATCAGGAATCGGGAAATTAGGAAGCATGATATCACGCTTTAGCTGAAGATGCTCAACCTTATCTACAATTTCATTGGTATTATCTAATGATTCAGGCAAATCATGGAAAACTTGTCCCATTTCCGCCTGACTTTTAAAGAAAAATTGATCATTTGGAAAACCAAAGCGATAGCCTTTACCACCCTCCTCATCAGTTGCAATTGGCGTACTTTTCATGTCTCCAGTATTCACACATAATAAAATATCATGTGCATTTGCATCTTGCTGATCAACATAATGCGAATCATTAGAGCAAATCACTTTTACATTGTATTTCTTGGCAAATTTCAGAAGTACAGCATTTACCGTCTCTTGTTCCGGAATATCATGTCGTTGAAGCTCGATATAAAAGTCGTCTCCAAACAAATCAAGCCACCATTTAAATTCAGTTTCACCTTCCTCCTCCCCTTTTTTCAGAATAGTTTGTGGCACGGAAGCACCTAAACAGCAGGTAGTTGCTATTAAACCTTCATGATATTGAAGAATTAGCTCTTTATCAATTCTGGGCCATTTACTGTATAAACCTTCAATATATCCTAGAGAGCATAGTTTTACAAGATTTTTATATCCTTGGGCATTTTTAGCGAGAAGTAATTGATGATGGCGTATATCACGCTTATCTTTAGTGAATTGCTTTACATGCCTATCATTAACCACATAAAATTCACAACCAACAATAGGCTTTACGCCATGTTTACCTGCTTCTGCAACAAACTTAAATACACCGAACATGTTTCCATGATCTGTGATAGCCATCGCTTTCATTCCATCGGCTTTTGCTTTTTTGAAAAGACGTGAAATATCGGCGGCACCATCCAAAAGTGAAAATTGAGTATGTACGTGCAGGTGCGAAAAATCAGGCATAAAATTTTATTAGGATGAATCTCAAATTTACAAATCTTTTGAGCCTCTAGAAGGGGTGTTGAAAATTAAAATAGGAATTTTTTAATTTGAAAAACAGTGCTAAAAAAATGATAATTTCTCCTAAAAAGACTTAAAAGACATAATATAACGAATTTTTAGTTAAAAAGCAAGAAAATTGAGGTGAATTTTGGAAAATTAGTCAAGGAAAATGGTAAAGAATTTCATAAAAAAGATTGAATTTTCTATCTTCGGACTATAATTTAATTCATTTCAAAAATCATTGATAGAATTGAATTTCACTGTGCAGAAATGGCGTTCATTAGCTTCACAGAATTACCTGATCTCAAATTTAAATAAATCATAAAATGAAAATTACAGTTGTAGGAGCCGGTGCCGTAGGAGCAACTTGTGCTGATAACATCGCTAGAAAAGAATTAGCTGAAGAACTTATTTTATTAGACATCAGAGAAGGATTTGCTGAAGGAAAGGCAATCGATATGATGCAAACTTCTGCCTTATTGGGTTTTGACACTAAAATCAAGGGTGTTACCAATGATTATGTTGCTACTGCCGACTCAGAAGTTGTGGTTATCACTTCAGGTTTACCACGTAAACCTGGGATGACAAGAGAAGAGCTAATTGGCACCAATGCTAACATTGTTAAAAGTGTTACTGAAAACATCCTAAAACATTCTCCAAATACAATTATTATCGTGGTTTCAAATCCGATGGATACCATGAATTACTTAACCCTTAAGACTTCTGGATTACCTAAAAATAGAATTTTGGGTATGGGTGGAGCATTAGATTCGGCAAGATTTAAGTATTATTTAAGTGTTGAACTTGGTTGTTCACCTGCAGATTTAAATGCAGTTGTGATTGGTGGCCATGGTGATACAACTATGATTCCTTTAATCAATCATGCTACTTGGAATAGCATCCCTGTTACTCAGCTTTTATCAAAAGAGCAGCAAGAGCGTGTAGTTTCTTCTACGATGGTTGGTGGGGCTACCTTAACAAAACTAATTGGAACATCCGCATGGTATGCTCCAGGTGCTGGTACCGCTGCAATGGTTGAAAGCATTGTTCGTGATGAAAAGAAACTTATTTCTTGCGGTGTAGCTTTAGATGGAGAATATGGCCAAAAAGATATCTCATTAGTAGTTCCAGTAATTTTAGGAAAAAATGGATGGGAGAAAATCTTAGACTTTAAGCTTACGGATACTGAGCAAGCTGAATTCAATAAAAGTGCAGACGCTGTAAGAGCAATGAATGCAGTTTTGAAAGAATCAAATCATATCTAATATTGCTATTTAAATGGCATATAAAACAGTTCCTTTAGAACTAATCAATTTAAATAATGACGGCTTCCACCTCTTGGTGGAAGTTGTTGTTTTTGGGCAAAACTTTAATACTGTACTTGATACGGGGGCTTCAAAAACTGTTTTTGATAAAGAAACGATTGAAGCTTTTAGCAAAAGTGGCGAATTAATGGCATCTGATAGAGTTTCTACCGGACTTGGAGCAAATAATATAGAAAGCCATTCCATTATCCTTCCCACCTTAAAGATTGGGAAGATGAAATTAAAAAATTTTGAAGCTGCCGTACTTGATTTAACTACTATCAAACAAGCCTATTCAAGTCTTAACTTACCTCCAATTATTGGTGTTATCGGTGGTGATATTTTAAATAGTCATCAGGCAATAATAAATTATAGAAAACTGAAGTTGAAGCTCTTCAAATAATTGATTGCACAATCTAAAACCGAAAACTTCAAACATAAAAAAGCCCTTCAAAAAAATTGAAGGGCTTTTTCCATTCTAAAGACTCGAATTAAATATCAATTCTAGCATATTTAGAGTTCTTTTCTATGAAATCACGTCTAGGACCAACTTCATCTCCCATTAACATGGAGAAAATATGATCACATTCAGCAGCATTTTCGATTGTTACTTGTCTTAATGTACGTGTTTCTGGATTTAGAGTAGTGTCCCATAATTGCTCTGCGTTCATCTCTCCAAGACCCTTATATCGCTGAATATTTACACTTTCTTCTTTACCAGCACCTTTCAAAGCCTGAACTGCAGCATCACGCTGGTCATCATTCCAAGCATACTGAAACTCTTTACCTTTTTTAACCATATAAAGTGGTGGTGCTGCAATATAGATATAACCAAATTCAATCAAAGGCTTCATATATCTAAAGAAGAAGGTCAAGATTAATGTGGTAATATGCGATCCATCCACGTCGGCATCGGTCATAATGATGATTCTGTGGTACCGCAATTTTTCCATGTTAAGTGCTTTTGCATCCTCAGCAGTACCAATACTAACCCCCATGGCTGTAAACATATTCTTGATCTCATCATTTTCGTAGATCTTATGTTCCATTGCCTTTTCAACGTTCAGGATCTTACCTTTTAATGGAAGAATAGCCTGAAAATTACGATCACGACCTTGTTTTGCCGTACCACCTGCCGAATCTCCCTCGACAAGATAAAGCTCACATGCTGCAGGATCATTATTTGCACAATCGGCTAGCTTACCAGGCAATCCTGAACCACCCATTACTGTTTTACGCTGAACCATCTCACGTGCTTTACGTGCGGCGGCCCTAGCTGTAGCAGCAAGAATCACCTTATTCACGATCATTTTAGCTTCACGTGGATTTTCTTCAAGGTAATCACCAAGAATCTCACCAACAGCAACATCTACAGCACCCATTACCTCGTTATTTCCTAATTTGGTTTTGGTTTGCCCCTCAAATTGAGGCTCCTGAACTTTAACTGAAATAACAGCTGTTAATCCCTCTCTAAAGTCATCCCCTGTGATTTCAATCTTCATGTTTTTCAACATGCCAGATTTCTCAGCATAAGCTTTAAGGGTACGAGTTAAACCACGACGGAATCCGGCAACGTGTGTTCCTCCTTCATGGGTATTAATGTTATTTACGTAAGAATGTACATTCTCTGTATAAGTATCATTGTACTGAAGAGCAAGCTCTACAGGTATTCCCTGCTTAATTCCTTCCACATAAATTGGCTCAGGAATAATAGAATTACGAGTACCATCAAGATACTTTACAAACTCTTTTAAACCACCTTCAGAAAAGAACTCTTCAAAAAGGAATGCACCATCATCACTAGTTTCACGCTCATCCGTTAAAGATAGACGAATCCCTTTATTTAGATAGGCTAACTCACGTAAACGTGCGGCAAGAGTATCAAATTTATATTCTGTAGTAAGTGTAAATATCTCAGGATCAGGCTGAAAAGTAACGGTTGTGCCAGTTTTTTCACTTTCACCAATTACTTTAACATCGTATTGAGGTTTACCACAAGAATATTCCTGTTGGAAAGTTTTACCCTCACGCTGAACTACAACTTTAAGAGCTGTAGAAAGTGCATTCACACAACTTACCCCTACCCCGTGCAAACCACCAGAAACCTTGTAGGTATCTTTATCAAATTTACCACCGGCATGAAGAACAGTCATTACTACTTCAAGTGCCGATCTTTTTTCCTTGGTGTGCATAGCGGTAGGAATACCGCGTCCATTATCTGTTACTGTTATTGAATTACCATTATGAATGGTAACCTTTATGTCAGAACAATAACCGGCCAGAGCCTCGTCAATTGAATTGTCAACAACCTCATATACAAGGTGATGCAGTCCTTTAAATCCGGTATCACCAATATACATTGATGGGCGCTTTCTTACCGCTTCCAGGCCTTCAAGTACCTGTATATTATCCGCCGAATAATTAGATCTGTCTTCTGTTTCTTCGCTCATAGTTTCTTATTACAACAAAGATCAAAAATAACCATTTTAGATTGAATTTATTGCATTGTTGATAAAATTACACCTTAGTCCCAAATCTTAGTCTGGGCTTAAATTAAATGGTTGAGATAATGGTTTGAAAGTTTATATTTGTTTAAATTTTTATAAAAATCATGAAGAAATTAATAACAAACATTAGTAAAATAGCAGCAATTTTAGCCATTACAGCAATTGTTGTTTCATGCAACAAAGAACAATCTAAAACTGCAAGCTCTGCAACTGGCACTTCTGCAAGCAATCTAGATGTGGTTTATGTAAACTCTGACTCACTTTTAACTAATTATGAATATTTTAAAGCTGTTCAGAAAACTTTTGAAGAAAAATCTAAGAAGGCACAGGCTGATCTTCAAGCAAAAGGTGCAGCTTTTCAACGTGAGGTTGCTGCTTATCAACAGAATGCAGGCAGTTTAAGTGCAGATCAGCGTGCTTCAACTGAAGAGCGTTTGGCTAGAAAACAACAAGAATTGGCTACTTACAATCAAAATGCTGGTAATGCCTTAGCTAATGAAGAGGCTACAGAAAACGAAAAACTTTATAACAAAGTGGCTGATTTCTTAAAAGTTCATGCAAAAGAAAAAGGTTATAAAATTGTATTAACCTATTCAAAATCTAACCCTGCAGTTTTATACGCTGATGAAAGCTTAGATGTTACGAAAGATGTATTAGCTGGATTAAACGCTGAATACAACAAGAATAAAAAATAAATTTTTGAATATTAATTAAAAACCTCGGTTTATTAACCGGGGTTTTTTAGTTTAAATTGTAATAAGGATCAAATTGTTAATCATGGGGTTGATGAAATGGAGATTAACCTGTACAAATCAATCAAACCAACCCTCTTGTAGATCATCAATTTCCCTACGATCTCTTTTGGTTGGCCGTCCTGTACCTCGATCTCGACTTAAAGTAGGACTTTGGAACATCGACTTATAGGCAGGAGTATCTTCAACTGGAGTCAAGTCTTTATAAAAATTAACTGCTGTTTTAGCATCTACCCTCCTTTCCAACAATCCAATAACCTCAATTACCTTTTTATCACTACCCTTTTGAACGGTATAAACTTCCCCTATTTTTACAATGTGTGAAGCCTTTAAGTTTTGTCCATTTAATTTTATCCTACCAGCTTTACAAGCTTCGGTCGAAATACTTCTTGTTTTAAAGGCACGTATAGCCCATAAATATTTATCAATACGTAATTTTTCGGAATCAGACATATTACAAAATTACATAAGAATTGACTGATTAATACAAAAATTGGCATAAATTCCTTTAATTTGTATATAAATTATATTATGACTAGCGAATTAAAAAAACTGATAGAAAGTGCATGGGATGATCGCAATCTCATCAATTTTAAGGAATACAAGGATGCCATCGAGCAAGTAATTTTACATCTCGATAAAGGTGAAATCCGAGTTGCAGAGCAAATTGGAAATCGCTGGCATGTGAACGACTGGATTAAAAAAGCTGTGATTCTTTATTTTCCAATTAGAGAAATGAAAGAAATTGAAGTGGGACCATTTGTATTCCACGACAAAATGAAACTAAAAACAGATTACAAGGAAAATGGAGTAAGAGTTGTTCCTCATGGAATTGCTCGCTATGGTGCTTTTCTTGCTAGAGGAGTAATCATGATGCCTTCATATGTAAATATTGGTGCTTATGTTGACGAAGGCACCATGGTTGATACTTGGGCAACCGTTGGTTCATGTGCACAAATTGGAAAACATGTTCATTTAAGTGGTGGTGTTGGTATTGGAGGTGTTTTAGAGCCTATACAAGCTTCTCCAGTTATTATTGAAGATAATTGCTTCATCGGATCTAGAGCTATAGTTGTAGAGGGCGTACACGTTGAAAAAGAAGCTGTTTTAGGTGCTAATGTTGTTCTTACAGCATCTACAAAAATAATCGATGTAACTGGTGATGAGCCAATTGAATATAAAGGAATAGTTCCAGCACGTTCAGTTGTTATTCCTGGATCTTACGCAAAGAAATTCCCTGCAGGCGAATATCAAGTCCCATGTGCCCTAATAATCGGCAAAAGGAAAGAATCAACAGATAAGAAAACATCTCTAAATGATGCATTGAGAGATAATAATGTAGCAGTATAAGCCTTAAATAAACTCTTTTAATTAGAAGGGATGAAAAACCATCCTTTCTAATTTCAGAATAAGAATATGAAAATAGGATTCGACGGTAAACGTATCATACAGAATTTTACTGGTTTAGGAAACTATAGCAGATTTATTATAGATATTCTCGCCGAATATTATCCAAATAATCAATACTCGATTTTTGCACCCTCTCATCCAAAAAATAATTTAAGTTTTTCAAAATCAGCATCCATTAGTTTTCACTATCCAAAAAAGCAATTTTTAAAAACTTTTTGGAGAAGTTTTGGCATAGTTAAAGATTTAAAAAATGAAAAAATCGATATTTTTCACGGACTAAGTAATGAAATTCCTTTCGGACTAAAAAAAGCTAACATAACCTCTTTAGTTACCATTCATGATTTGATTTTTTATAGATATCCTCAGTATTATCCATGGTTTGATAGAAAAATTTATGAGTTTAAGGTGCGTTATGCATGTAAGCATGTCGACAAAATTATTGCCGTTAGTGAGCAAACAAAGCGTGATTTAATTGATTTTTTGAGTGTAGAAGATTCAAAAGTTGAAGTCATTTATCAAAATTGTAATCCTCAATTTAATATTCAGTTAAGTCCGGATGAGAAATATAAGATCAAAAACTCCTATCAACTGCCAGACGAGTATTTATTAAATGTAGGCAGTATCGAAACACGAAAAAATGCTTTATTAATTGTTAAAGCTTTAAAAGAATTAGATTCTAACATTCATTTAGTACTAATTGGAAAAGACACTCCTTATTCAAAAAGTATTAAAGATTACGTGAAATCAAATAATCTAAATAACAGGGTTCATTTTCTAAAAAATGTCTCATTTAATGATTTACCTGGGATATATCAGCAGGCAAAGATTTTTATCTACCCATCTGAATTTGAAGGCTTTGGAATTCCGATCGTGGAAGCTTTAAGCTCTGGAGTACCCGTAATTGCAGCTAAGGGATCTTGCTTAGAGGAGGCTGGTGGTATGGGAAGCATTTATATTGATCCCAAAAACCACGTTGAATTAGCCGATCAAATAAAAATTGTACTAAGTGATAAAGAACTAAGAGAAAATATGATCCAATTAGGCTTTGAGCACATCAAAAAGTTCACGAATCAAAATATTGCTGAAAAATTAATCAAACTTTACCAAAAAACATCTAAATGCTAAGAGACGAAGTTAATAAAGCGTTAGAAATACTAAAAAACGGAGGTTTAATTCTTTACCCAACCGATACTATTTGGGGAATTGGGTGTGATGCAACAAATGCAGAAGCTGTAGAGAAGGTTTTTAAACTCAAAGGTAGATCAGAAGAAAAAAGCCTGATTGTTTTAATAGAAAACGACAATAAGCTTCAAAGTTATGTAAAAGAGGTGCCTGAAATTGCCTACGACCTTATCGAATATGCGGAAAATCCTTTAACAATAATTTATTCCGGAGCAAAAAATCTAGCAACTAATGCAATAGCTAAAGATGGCAGTATTGGTATTAGGATTGTAAAACATGACTTTTGCGAGCAATTAATTCAACGATTCAAAAAACCAATCATTTCCACTTCTGCAAATGTAAGTGGAGAAGCTTCACCAGCCAATTTTAGCGAAATAAGTGATACCATAAAGCAAGGAGTTGATTATGTAGTTGATTGGGAGCAGGATAATATGGCAAAAAAGAAAGCATCAACCATTATGAAGCTCGAACCTGGAGGTTTATTCTCATTCATTAGGAAATAAGTGTTTAATCTGAATTAAGGATTAATTTTAAATGAAAAGTGCAATAATATGTAGTCCTTTGCGGATGAAATTAAGGCTTGCTAAACCTAGCCTATCGATCCCCATCTCCTATCATAGAGATACGATCCATAATTTATGAAAGAACATTTACAACATCCCATATTTAAAAAACTTAGCATATTAGCTGAAGAATCAAAGACCGAGATATATGTCATTGGGGGCTTTGTAAGAGACCTTTTTCTCAATAGACCATCTAAAGACATCGACATTCTTGTAATTGGAAATGGAATTCAATTTGCTGAGGCAGCTGGTAGATTATTGCACACTAAAGTCTCCGTTTTTAAAAACTTTGGCACGGCCATGCTTAAACATGACGATCTCGAAATAGAGTTTGTTGGTGCCAGAAAAGAGTCTTACCGTGCCGAATCTAGAAAACCAATTGTTGAGAATGGTACCCTTGAGGATGACCAAAAACGTCGGGATTTTAGTATAAATGCCATGGCATTGGGACTAAATAAGGATAATTTTGGAATTCTCTTAGATCCATTTGAAGGGATTAAGGATCTTGAAAATAAACTTATACGTACACCTTTAAATCCAATTGAAACTTTTTCTGATGATCCTCTGAGAATGTTAAGGGCAATAAGATTTGCTACTCAACTAAATTTCACAATTCACCAAGAGGCTATTGAAGCAATCAAGAAGAACTGTAACAGGATTAAAATTGTCTCGTCCGAAAGAATTACGGATGAACTTAATAAAATTATTCTGGCAACAAAACCTTCTACAGGTTTCATCTATTTGTTTGATACGGGACTCTTACGTGAAATATTCCCACAAATGGCGGATCTATATGGTGTTGACATTATTGATGGAAAAGGACATAAAGACAATTTTTATCATACCCTACAGGTTTTAGATAACTTATCAGAAAACACTAATGACCTTTGGCTGAGATGGGCTGCAATTCTTCATGACATTGCCAAACCTGCCACAAAACGCTTTGAGCCTGGCCATGGATGGACATTTCATGGGCATGAAGACCGTGGAGCGAGGATGGTACCGAAAATATTTGCACAACTCAAGCTCCCTTTAAATGAAAAAATGAAGTTGGTACAGAAGTTGGTACAATTACACTTGAGGCCAATAGTTTTGGCTCAAGACGTGGTTACCGACTCCGCAGTGAGACGTTTATTATTCGAAGCTGGAGAAGAAATAGATAGCTTAATGTTACTTTGCAATGCCGATGTAACAACAAAAAACGAATATAAGGTAAAGAAATACCGCCGTAATTTTGACCTTGTAAAACAAAAATTGAAAGATGTAGAGGAAAGTGATCAGCTTAGAAACTGGCAACCTCCTGTTAGTGGTGAAGACATAATGAAGGCTTTTAATTTGAGCGCTGGCAAAAGTGTTGGAATCATTAAAAATCAAATTAGAGAAGCTATTCTT
>NZ_JBIIPN010000187.1:0-4005 GCF_044342615.1 Daejeonella sp.
CGGCCGTGTGTCTCTATCGCAAATCAAATAAATGATAATGTTGGAGACACACGGCCGTGTGTCTCTACCTTGCCAATTAAACGAAATCCAGCAATACGATTACCCAAATCTATTTCATCATTCATCGCGGGTTTTAAATCGGCCGTAAATACAAAAATCAATGATTTTATTGATCAACAAAAATTATCCATCTCAAAATATAATAGAAACAATCATTTCTTTCAACCAAACTATCACGACCACATCATTAGAAATCAATTGGAATATCAGAATATTACAAATTACATAAGAAATAATCCGGCCAAATGGATTGAAGATAAATTTTATAAATCAAATCCGTCGTCGTAGAGACACACGGTCGTGTGTCTCCTCCCCCCATCAATTAAATGATAATTTATGAGACACACGACCGTGTGTCTCTACACGACCATCACAATTCAATTAAATGAAATTTATGAGACACACGACCGTGTGTCTCTACGGGGTTTATGGTTTCCCATAATTAAAAATCAAGTTTAGGCCTTATTTTGCAATAAATACCTTAAAAAAGATTGTTTTTAAACTATCAAATAGCAATATTTGAGAATACATTTCTTAATCTAAATTTATTTGAGTAAAATTTTATAGACCTATTTTGATTTAATTGATATTTTTAACATCAAATTTATTATTCGGCAATAAGATCATAAAGTCATTAAAAATAAATCGCCCTTTATCATATTACATGTTATAGGGAAATCGCAAATTATATTTAATTGACAAAGGCTATATTTGAATAGATTTACCTATGAAAAAACGTTACGCGATATTCTTCACTATCCTTGGTCTTTCAACATTTGCTTTTGGGCAAGTACACAAAGGTTTTCAATGGATTAGTCCTGACCATTCCTTGTTTAAAATCGATATTAATTCAGGAATATTAAGTCAGGATACTCCCAACAAGCCAAAAACAGAACTTGGCAAAATCCAAGATTGGGAATCAATAAAATCAGAGCTACCTGGCGATTTCGGAGTAAATGCCTTTTACCAAGCCGATTCTATACTTATCACTATCCCGGGGACAGGGCAAATCTTCAGTTTAGACTTAGCTAATTTAAAGCTTAATCGCCTAGACCAGACCTTCTTTAGAGGATACAATTTCAATGCAAGCCAATTTTTTAGAAAGGATACTCTTTTTTCTATCGGCGGTGACGGTTTTTGGTTAAAACATAGTATCATCACTTATTATAATCCCCAAACATCTGAATGGGCATTTTACAAATTCCAAAAAGATAATAAACACCCAAGTAAAAATAAGTTTAGTGGCTATTCAAAAGAGCAAGATGCATTTTTTTCATCTTTTCTAGAAGTGGATGAAAACTTAAAAAACAATAAAGTGCCCTTTAGAATATACTCATTTAAAAACGATAGCTGGGAAGAAAAGGGATTTTTAAGTGCCCATATAATTAATATTGCCAAAAATAATTATCGAACAATCTGGACGGGCAAATATTTATTTTTAATTTTTGACACTAACGATTCAAAGTATTACATCGTCGAGCCATTTGAAAATGTGCTTTATGAGCATAAATCAACAAATGATCAATTTTACTTGAATAATTCCGAGCTGTACTTTCAAAATGGAAAAATCTTCTCAAGAAGCATGGCAAGTACCGGAAAAATAGACAAAATATATTTCGATAGCCTTTCTGTTGACTCATTAGTAAAACAATCAAGCATAATAGGTCCAGTTTATGGATATAATGATTTTAGCAATAGAAACATTGTAATCGCTTTAGGAACACTTTTAGTGCTTACTGGAAGCTTCCTCTATTATCGTAAACGAACGAAACTTAAGATGGAAGATTATACCCTGACAGAGGTAGAATTATTGGTAGTGAAAAAATTTATCTATCAGCCTATTGGGATAAAAATAACAAGCATTGAGCTTAATAATTTATTGGAAATAAGTACAAAAACATACGATAATCAAAGGCAAATAAGGTATCGTATTATCGGCGCAATTAATCAGAAATTGCGTAAAGATTTAGACTCCAAAGATCTGATTTTCAGATCCTCCAATATTGAAGATAAACGTATGATGGACTATTATATAAATCCTGAAATAAAAGCGAAGGATTTAGAAAAATTAATCAAAAGCTTGAATTTATAAAACAAATAAACCTTTGTTCAGAGGGCCTTTAAATATAATATACGAAAAATAATCGAGAAATCAAAATTGAATCAAAGCTCTAATTAATTAAGAATAATTAGCTGACATTTTATTCTTAACTGTCACATTAAACAGACAACCAGCCTGTAAAATCTTTATCCTTATCCACAATAAACTCTTGAGATGAGAGCAATTCCCCTTTTAAAGAAATACTCAATTGCACTCGCTCATCTTTTACCAAATTAGGCGAATGAGCAAAAAATTTAAAGGAGAGATCTTCAAAATTATCAGTATAACTAATTACTTCCCTTGACCAGGTATTATCAAAAAAACGAACAATCTTTACATTGCCATTCTCATCTTTATAGGATATTTGAGCAACCGTTTTATAGCTCAATTCAACTTTAAGCAAAAAGACGCTTATCTCCCTGGTGTCCTTTTTGCTCATAAAACTAAATTTCTTCCAAAACATAAGCATCTTTTTCATTACTTATCAATAATCATTGTTTTACTAATATCTATTTTACGATAATCTCAACTCTTCTATTACCTGCTTTACCACCTGGACCATCGTTACTAGTTGCTGGTGTAGCTTCTCCGAAGAATGAACTGCTGATACGCTTAGAAGCAATACCCTTCTGAATTAACCAGGTAAGCACAGCTTGAACACGCTTTTTAGATAAAGCTAGGTTATAAGCCTCATCTAAAACACTATCCGTATGACCTGTTAAATAGATCTGAACATTAGGATATTTCTTTGCAAAAGCATCAACTTCTGCTAAAACTTTACTAGTTTCTAACTTATTTAAACTGTATTTGTCGGTATCAAAATATACAACACGTACTAATTGCTCAGGTAATTTTGGCTCTTCTACTTGAACTACTGCAGCTGGAGCAAGGCTCACAGGAGCTGGTGTTGATACTGCAGGTTTTGCTGCATAGGCTGGAGGCGTTCCAGCAGGATTTATGATATAATTACTAACTTCTGCTTTATGATCTTTACGCTTATATAATGGAACATGGAAACCTACATTGGTAATCATGTTCTTAGCGAGCTTTGACGAAAATCCACGATCATATGCCGTTTGAATGTGTATATAACCACCCTTCATTAACTGGTAACGTAAGCCGGCACCTATAGGAAGGCTTAAAAACGCTTGACTAGCATTTGCAACCATTTGAATGCTTCCACTTAAATAAGGACGAAGTTTTGACTTTGGACTAGAGAAATTATAAAAACTCTCTGCGCGCATTTGAAAAAAAGTATACTTCGTGTAATTTCTCTTATCATCCATAATAGTACCGAAAGCACCCCCAATATCAGCTCCAAAGGCCCAATTCTTTGTTAATGGTTCATAAAGACTCGCACTAATGCCTTGTAATGAACGCTCCTTTAATCGTAGCGACTCATCACAATTACAGTTATCCAATAATTTTTGGTTCAATGAATGAAACTCCTGCACTTGATAACGCATTCCCACACGTAACGTATCTAAAAACTTGTCTTTTACTTCAGTCTGTGCCTGGACACTCGCAAGGTTTAATAAACCTAGGAAAAGTAAAATGGCGATTTTAGTGTATTTTTTCATTATTTTTTTGTTGAATTTGTCAGTTGTCTGTTATCAGTTGTCAGGCTAGCGACATCAGCTACCCGGTGGCTGAGGTTCTCGAAGCCCGTTATTTCTTACTCAAATCAGATAAAGCGAAGACGAAATGGACAATGGGCAACCGCAAGGGTAGCCCCCGACAGGGTTGCCCCCGACAGGCTTGCGCCTATTCTTCCTTCACAACTGCTTTTTTCTTTTGTTTAAATGCTTTTCGTAAACTAAGTTCAAATGCATTTCTAGAATATC
>NZ_JBIIPN010000098.1:0-10120 GCF_044342615.1 Daejeonella sp.
ACAAGAAACTAAAACTGCACATACAAGTATTAATAAATAGAATTTCTTCATACCAACTCCCCTTTAAACGCCTTTTGCAACAGGCTATTAAACAAACTCTCTGATTTCTCTAAACTCTTTTGTGCAATTGCTTTCTGTTCTTCTATTAGTGTCACTCGCTCTGCAAATTGGTTTTGTAAATCAATTGGTGGAAGATATAATTCAAAAGAATTTATTTTTGTTAATGTATATCTCTGAATTGCAGCTCCAGACATAAATTCAGATAAAAGTTTACTCTTAATCTTTGGATTATTCAACCAATGACATAAATAATAACTGTTAAGTGTCTTTTTGTTTGGTTTAATCAATGCCAAACTTGAAAGCATACTAAATGGTTCATCAAATGTATTTATACAAGCAATTCCTGTAGTCGCACCATCTTTTATATAAAGCACATCACCATATTCAGGTGTACATCTTTTGTAAATCTCATTATGAGCTTCTTCACTAATATAGGTTGGTTTAGAATAAAAGTCAAGTCCATGATTTTTAACATGCTTTGCTGTAATATATGGAAATCCTATTTCTTGTGGTTCAGGTGAGAAGTGTGTTCCATCTGTAATTTTAGTACAAATAGATTTTAAAAACACTTTCTCCCACCCTTTAGGATTACTCACAGGATCCCCAAACATATCCAAGAACAGTGCTTGTGTGAGTTCATCATACTTGGCAATTAATGCTTTGTCATTCTGTCTTAAGGCATCTGCTGCATCCAGTATGTTGGCAATTTTCTGTTGTTGGGGGAGTGGTGGGAGGGGGATTTCAAGATCTTTAACAATTCCTAATGATATATTTGGCAATGCTGCACCAACAGCTCTATTTAATAATCTTTCCTTAATAGTTGAGAACCAAAACTTTAAATATTTTATATCTAAGATATTATCATCTAAAATATTAATTCCAAGAATTGCTTGATTTGTTGTTAACTGGATTTTCGTAATTGCAGTTTTTCCAACTGAACCATACATTGCTAATAAGAGTGTTCCAGGTGAAAATTGTCTATTATTAATTGACTTTAAAGCATCTTGAGTAATATGTTCTTCAGTTTCATAAATATATCCATCATCACTTTTTTCTAAATCACTGATTTTTGCCCATGGAAAATCACCTTCATAATAATCAAGATTAGATCTTGAAGGAGTTCCTCCACTTTGCATTTTACAAAGCGTGCTCAATTTTACTAATTGAATCATTTCAACAACTCCTCCAAGATTAGTAATTTCTGCTTGTTCTCTTCTTGAAGATTTTTGATGTCTTGAATAATCACTGATGGTTGTGCATACGTCACTTCATCATAGACTACTTCCTTGTATCTGTTAATAGACAAATCCCAGTCATTAGCTTTAATATCTGCAAATGGTACTAAGAAACTTTTATCAGTGCGTAATCTGTTGGTTTCTGAAGCTAAATTATGGTAGCGTGTTACAATATCTGGTATATCATTTTCTTTTGTATCAGAGCGCTTATCATCTAAAGTATATCCATCTGCTTGCATGTCATAGAACCATACTTGGTCTGTGCCGCCTGTACCTGTTTTGGTAAAAAATAAGACAGCTGTACTTACTCCTGCATAAGGTTTAAACACGCCACTTGGCATAGAAATCACTGCATCCAGCTTGTGGTTTTCTATAATCTCTTGTCTAATCTGCTTGTGTGCATTAGAAGAACCAAATAGAACACCATCAGGGACAATCACTGAACATCTTCCACCAGTTTTAAGCATGCGTAACATCAATCCTAAAAACAGCAATTCTGTCTTTTTAGATTTTACCATTTTTAGAATGGAGGTTTCCACCCCATCATAATCTAAACTGCCTTTAAAAGGGGGATTGGCTAATATCAAGGAGAATCTATCTCTAATATCCCCATTGCCTTCGCTTAAAGCATCTTTACCAATCAAATTAGGGCTTTCTATTCCATGCAACTGCAAATTCATGGCACCAATACGCAACATGGTATTATCAAATTCAATACCTGTAAACATGTTGCTATTGTAATGCTCTCTAAAGGATTTCTCATGAAACCAATCAGGGTGTTTTTCATGCAAATATTCCCCAGAAGAAACTAAAAAACCTGCTGTTCCTGCTGAAGGATCACAAATGGTATCTTCCTTTTTAGGTTGTACCATATCCACCATCATTCTGATGATATGTCTTGGTGTTCTAAACTGTCCATTGGTGCCTGCTGTAGCAATTTTAGATAGTAAATACTCATAGACATCGCCTTTAGTATCTCTATCTTCCATCTTGATTTTATCAATCATCTGCACCACCTGATCCAGCAGTCTGGGAGTAGGAATCATAAAAGTAGCACCCTTCATGTATTGTGCAAAGACACCAACTTCTGCACCAACTTCTTTCATGTGATCAAACACAGTAACACCACCTATTGATGGGCGGGTAAAAAGATCAAACATGGTTTGGGGATCCTTATTTTTAAAAGAGCTCCAACGTAATTCTTGTTGATTTGGAGAAAAAAGCACATGAGCTATTGGTTGGCCAATCATATTGGCTTTCTTCTCTTCTAATAGCTGGGTCTCATCGAGTCTTCGAATAAACAGCAAATAGGTAAATTGTTCAATTACAGTTAATGGATTTGATACTCCACCTGTCCAAAAGGACTCCCATATTTTATCTACTTGTGATTTTATTTCTCCTGTAATCATGTGTTAATTTAAAATATTATTAAGCGAAAACGCTTATGGCTATAAATGTACTGGATTTGAATACCTAAAAAGACGTTTTTTGGCCTGAAATTCCAATTTAGTAAGTTAATTTAATTTTTGAAATGTGTGGTTAAGGTCATTAGCCTTATGGGTAAATCTAGAGAATTTTAAATTAAACCTAAAATGGAAAGGCGAATTTTATTACTTATTAATTAAAAATGAATAAAAGTGCGATGAGCTACCAACTCAAAAAATATAATGATGATAAAGATTCTAAATGTTAAGCTTTATAATTCAGAGTTTCTTTGTATCGTCAAAAAAAATCTAGTAAGATACTTTTCTTCCTTTAAAACAATTCCTCTTTGTATTAAAGCACTTTTTATTGTTTGAGAAACGAATTCTATTTCATTTTCTTTAATGGATCTAAAGAATTTAATTGAATTAGACTTTTTTAATAAATTAATTTTAAGTGTGTAACTATAATTAGGGATTAATAAAGGTACACCTGAAAAATCTCTTATTATTTTTTCTGATTTAAATTCAAACCATCTAATGTCACTTATTGGTATTTTAGTTTCAAAAAGATTATATCTTTTTAAGATTAATAGGTTAGATGTTATTGTAATTTCTTCAGTTAAAAATAAATTCCTAATTAAACCATTTAATACAATTGATGGTGCAAGTGGGAGAAATTGAAGAGTAAAACTAAAGCCAATACCAATTACGATTACATTTAAAATTAGGCCATATGGATGCATTTTTGATGAAACTGCTTCAAAATTAATTATACAAAAAACAAGTACAGAATTAATTAAAGAACAAATAAGAAAGGAAATCAAGTATTTGATGCTTCTATATGATGGGCTTTTTATTGTAATCATATCACTGTACAGAGAGTGTAAAACTCTATTTTCGATCAAATTAATTTTTTCTTCTATCATAATTTTTTAAGTTGATTTTTTTTCCAATAAAAAGTGGTGGGAAACTAGCACCTGTCCCATCTAGAAATAAATAGATTTCTTGTCTGTAATAATTATTATAAAGGTCTGAGTATAAAACTGTTAATTCCATCATTTCATCTTCGCCACTTTTGCCAAATAATTGATCATTAACTTCGTATTTCCAATTTACAATACTGCCTTCTAATAACCCTTCAATATTGTGGATATTCATCAATTCTATAGAAATACCTGCAGGTAGCTTATTGATTAAAATTTTATATTCACCAACATGGTTATTTACCACCATACGGATAATTTGTTCTGCTGGTAAAGACCTCATTTTGAAGATCGGAATGTTGTCTTGTTTGAATCTTTGTTGTTCAATCTTTGTTACTTGTAATTGTGCCCGTAATGTGTATACAATAAAAAATATCCCTAATGCTGATATGATTACTTGTATCCATTCGGCTTGATTGCCTTTATCTAGACTGCAAAAATTACTAAGCAAATTTTCACAATTTATCTGGTTTAGTATGCTCAAACTGACCGTTTTAATTTTTAAGAAAGTATTTTTTGTAAAAATACTTAATTCTAACAAGTAATTATTGATCCGTAATTCAATGTATTAAACTCATTATGAAGAAAATTCCAATGTCTTGTAGAATTTAGCGTAGCGCTTCCATAAATAATTATTCAGTGATTAGAGTGTTAAGACTCATTCAAATCTCGCTTTTTGAGGCTTAAACTTCACCTTATTATTTGTAAATATTTTTGATGCTGGTGCTTAACAAAAGGACAGTTGGAAAACCTTCCCATGCCTTAACGGGATCTGTTTTTAAATGGCCTCATTAGTATATTTCCAATAATTTCTAATACTGGTAATACTTTAAGAATAAATTTTAAACCAAAAACCAAAGCTGCGAACTTCCAATCTATAAAAGCAAGATATATAAATAAACCCCATTCAATCCAATATAGTGCAGCTACCCACTTAGGAAGATGATCATCTAATGGTCCAATCATTCCAGCTTTTCTTGCTTGTATTAGCCTAATGTCCAAAGCTGTAATTGAAGAAAGAATAAAGTACAAGATTGCAATAATCCAGATTTCTGTTGGTTGATTAAAGTTTATCATAGTATAAATATAAAAAAAATACCTTCTTTATATATTGGGTTAATTAAATTTCTAATTGTAGTTCTATTATTCTATGTCATTTAGCGTAATTGGTTGTTCTAACATGTTTCAAAGTCAGGGATCAAATGATTAAAATTTTAGTAATTTGACATAAAATATTTAGCATTTGAATTTGATTTTATGAAAGAGAGACTTAATAATCATTTAGATTTTATAGAAGAGATAACTGACAAAGCACTAAAACACTTCACTGATAAGGAGTTAAGTGAAGTTCAAAAGTTTTGTTTTGGCCTAATAGAAAGACTTAATTTGAGTTGTAAAAGCATATCCCTACTATTAGACAAGTTCTTCGAGGAAACCAAATATGAGTATAGTTTAGGTGTTATAATGAGAGCTAGTCTTTTAGATAGTCTAATTGCTATGAATGTTTACAGAATTATTCTAGAGTCAAAAAATAAAGAGGAGAAAAAAGAGGTGCTAGATGTTCAAGTGAGTAATTTTTGTAAAAATATTTTATCAGATGGTCTAGATAATGCTTTTAATCATTTTGAAAATCTTAAACAGAATAATTTCATAAATGAGGCACAACTTAGTAGTATATTTAATGATATTGCAATTAAAGCAGGTATGCTTATAGAATCTCATAATGGTGATGGGAGTAAACCAGTTCCTAAATTTGCAAAAAAGTATACTCCCAAATACTTATTCAATGAACTTAATAATACCGTAGAGTTAAAAAAAACAGGTGCATCAATATATGATAGCTATAATTATTTCTCAAAATATGACCATTTTGGTTTTTTTTACTTTCAACTGAGAGATGAGGATATTAACAAAAAGTTAATAATATATAAAAATTCTATTGAGAATTTAGTTGCTAGTATGACTCTCTTAGTAAGTTTACTTGATCATTATTCACAAAATGATAATTTACTAAAAAAACTAGTTGAAAAAACAGATAAGTATTTAAATGACGAAATAGTGGCAACTTGGGTATAGATCCATAGAAAAAATTAATTGGTATTTATTTTAAAATTTCATTTTGTGGAATTAATCTAACCAAGAGATTTCTTTAGCCTCCTTATTACATTGTTGAATAGATTTTTTGAATTCTGTTTTATAAACCCAAGTTGATACTCCACCATGATGTGAACATGCACCGCTACCAGTTGCTTCACTTTCCCATCCATCATTACAAATTGCTCCTATTCTATATTGATATTTTGATTTTTCACGAATTCGTTCTGTTAATTCTTCTGGGGAGGTAAGTCCATCTTTAATTCTATTAAAGCTTAACAAACAAATGAAGAACGCTATGTATACAAATCCCATGATGAAGGGACGAGGGTTGTTTCTGAAAAAATTAATTAGAAATTTAATTGGATTTCGTCTTTTTTGATCAGATATGATTATTTCTTCTGAAATTAATTTTAGATATCTTTCTGCGAGTATTTGTCTTAGTCTTCTTTCAATATTTTCTTCTGAAAGCCTATGCTTTTTTTCATCAAAATTTTCAGTAAGAAAACCAAAGAAATTGTAGGGTATGTTTACGTAGTTTTTTAATTTAAAATTTAAAATATCTGTTTCTTCATCTGTAAGGGTCAAAGTTTTTTTACTAATATCTTTATTTTGAATTTTTCTTTCTGCATTTTCCCAAGCAACTATAACCTGTAATTTTTCTACATTCTTAAATTTATTGAAAAAATAGTTTTTGTCGCCAATATTATATTTCCTTGTAATAAAAGCTGCAATATTTAATTTTTCTTGAATTTCCTCTTTCTTTTTAGTCATAATTACAGCTCACCTTCCCGCACTTAGTTTTTGTGGATTTTTCAAAAATTCAACTTCATTGCTTGCAAATTTATAGCCTTTTAATTAAAATACCTTTTCAAAACTTTATTTAATAATTTTCATACAATTTTAATATTGATTTATTTTGGAATTGCACAAGTTAATGACCTTAAATATTCCTGTTTCTAATTCTCATTATCCATGGATTTTTTTAAATAAACAACTCTGATCATATCCAGTTGGAAGTTTTCCAGATTCTTTTTGCCCCATAAAACAGCTTCTTCAAAAGCTTGTGGTCCTTGGAATTGTACAGCATCCTTTTGGAAGTTCTTCTTGCAATTTAAATATTCTATAATGTAGTGTTCTTTCATCTTCATTTTTTTTAAAATATGGGTATTATAAGGCAAAAGTTACCCTTGAGAGAATAATCAAAGTTGTTATTGTCTTATAACTAATTTGGTTATTCAAAAAGTTTCTTAAAAGCCTCATTTCCTTGCTTTTTTAAGTGTTTTATTTGTAAATTTGTAGTGCAACCCTTCCTAAGAAATTAGGGGGTACAGCTGTAGAAAGAATCCTTAAAGAGGGATAACAAGCAGCTCAGAAGTTGGATTGTAACTGCAGCCTTGAAATAATAGGCAAACATAGTGGGGCGTTTTCTCCGATAGGTTGTAAAGGAATTACATACGAAAATAGTAGGCTGGAGCATTACACATAGTAATGAGTGTCCTGAATAAACAGGGATTTTAAGTTTCCAGTGTGGGTGTAAATAAGTGGTTAGGGCTTATGACGTACAGTATTGTATAAGTATAATTCTAAAGGCTAAAAAGGAACATTTAAAAACTGTTTTTTTACAAGCTGTAAGAAATGTAAAAATTTCGCAGGGGATTCTTGTGTTCAATTCAAAAAGAAAATTCAGCAAATGCTTTTTTCGATTCTTTAGTATATCAACTAATGCTCTTTTTTATGAATTGCAAAAGTGTTTTCAATACAGTGAGCTATGAAATCAACCATAACCCACTGCATATCTTTAAGAAGCTCCTCCCAAAATGCTGATATTAACTGATTCTCGTTCAATTTAACCATTCAACTACTCTTTATCTAAAGGAGCTATTACATGCAGATGCATTTCATCCACAACAACACTATCAAAACTATCCAAATAAATGTTAGTTATTTTGTTCCCGTATTCATGACCAAGAGCTTCAGCTATTAGCTCATTGGAATAACCAAGCTTTTTTGCTGTAGTAGCAAAAGTATGTCTGGCAACATAAGTGGTTAATGGTGCAGGAATACCAACATCAATCCCCATTCTCTTAATATACTTATTAGTAGTTTTAATCCATTGATGAATTAGCTTCTTTGCCCTTAAACTATCTTCAACAACATTATTGGGAAGAATAGGTATTAGATATTTAGAATCTTCTTGATAAAATGATTCCAGAATAGCTTTAGCCTGTGGAAATAACTTAATGCTGTATTCTTTATGAGTCTTTCTTCTGCGATAAACTATTCTACCCTCTATCACATTCTTATTAGTAAGATAAGCCATATCTGTAAATGAAATTCCAATTAAATAGAAGCTTAACAGGAAACTGTCCAAAGCCCTTTTAGCTGGTTTATTTTCAGAAAGATCTAATTGCTCTAGCTTGGCAATATCTTGCCTCAATACGGCTCTTTTCAACGTACGCTCGGATTTAATCTTGAGGTCATAAAATGGATAAAAAGTACGTTCTACAACCTTCTGCTTAATAGCTTTATTATAAATGGCTCTCAAGGTTCTGAAGTAGTTAGAAATACTGTTCACTTTTAATCCCTGAATAGCCAGGCTATGACTAAATTGTTCTAATAGGGTATAGTTGATTTCATTAAACAGAATATTAGGATTTCCACAGAAAGCTAAAAACCTGTTCACAGCAGTTTGATAAATGAGAGCATTCCCAGATTTATTAATCTGGTGCATATTTTTTATCAGTTTGTCTGAAAACGTTTTAAAGGTGATGGGTTCTTCAACCTGCTTAGGCTTACCCTCTAACAAGGCTTTTAATTCCTCGATAGAAAAATGATCTTCAAGTTCTAATATAGCACGCTGAATTTCAAAAAATCGTTTAGATAGCTTAAGATTTAAACGAGCTGCATTAGGGTGAATTCTGTCTATTTCAGATGAATGTGAGTTCCAATGATTGGTATGTACAGATATACCTGAGGAAAGGGTATAAACTTTTTTATAATGGGTAATACGATAAATGATGTTAAATGAACCATCAAATCGTGCTCTTCTAGTATCTAGAAGAGTTCTTACATGTACCATAAGGATTTAGATTATGGTCATGATGTGCAAACTATGTGCAAACTAAAGCTCTAAAAAGGAGAATTTTCAGCACTATCAAAAAATCCTAAAAAACACAAAACCCCTCAGAACTAAATCTGAAGGGCTTTCTTCCGTGGGAGATACTGGGTTCGAACCAGTGACCCCCTGCTTGTAAGGCAGGTGCTCTGAACCAGCTGAGCTAATCTCCCCTATTGGGAGTGCAAATATAGGCTTAGGATTTAATTTCTCAAAATTAATTTGAAAAATAATGCTAAAAGACTCATAAATAGGTGCTTAAATATTGGAAAAACTCTTTTACCTTCGATTTATCATACAAATCAAATCCACCTACCCCATCACCTCCTCCAATACCTCATGCGATCGTATCTGTCCGAAACCCTCTACATGGCATCGATAATAAACCAAAATCTTCTCCAATAAAAATTTCCTTGCTGCGGCAGAGAATTTCAAATTTTCTAAATCATCAAAATTGGAATTAATAATGCTGGTCCAGACTGCCGCATAAGCCGGTTCTAGAATCAAGGCATGTGGTGGCTGTTGTTGCGTGTATCCACCAGCCATCAAGTCGAAATACGCTCCCTCTGCTGCAAGGGTCATATCGGGATAAAACCCCAAAAAACGAGTTAGGCGGAGCAAAAAGTAAAGATGAAAATTGGCTAAACCCGCGCTAACGCTATCCAAGATCTCAATCGCATGAAACAAAAATTCAAATAAAACTTCATCTGCTTCATGCTCCTTTAGCGATTTATAAAGCACTTCATTTAAAAAGAGAATAATTGAACTTTTAACAATATCATAGGGAATAGTTAAAAATACAGGCTGATGCCGAAGTTCCGATACCCGCTGAATACTTCCAGATGTCTTATGATAAACAACCATATCCAGCAAATGCAGGGGCTGCAAACTGTTCAACTTAATCTTCGATTTCGGTTTTTTGATGCCATTAATCAAGTATGATTGAAGCCCGAATTTTTCAGTAAATACCTGCACCACCACGCTGCTTTCGGAGTAATTGGTGGTTTTGAAAACGATGCCTCTAGTTTTATAAAGCATGGATTAGTTTAGGTAAAAGTATAAAACATCCTACAAGGAACGCAAAAATAGCTGCCATCAATACCGCCGCCGCCGAAATATCCTTAATTAAGCCCGCTTTGAGATTAAATTCCGGTGAAACTAAATCAACTAAAGTTTCGATTGCCGTATTGATCAACTCCACAATAA
>NZ_JBIIPN010000072.1:0-13152 GCF_044342615.1 Daejeonella sp.
CTTCTTCAGCTGCTGTATCGCCGGCACCTACAATTGCAACATCCTGACCTTTAAAAAAGAATCCGTCGCAAACCGCACAAGCTGAAACACCAAAACCATTGTATTTTTGCTCACTTTCTAGTCCCAACCACTTTGCAGAAGCACCAGTAGCAATAATAACGGTATCAGCTGTAATTATCTTGCTTTCATCAATGATTACCTTATGAGGGTTAGATGAAAAATCAACACTACTAGCATATCCAAAACGAATTTCAGTGCCAAAACGCTCTGCTTGCTTCCTAAAGTCCTCCATCATTTCAGGGCCCATTATTCCTTCTGGATAACCTGGAAAGTTTTCTACATCAGTCGTTTGAGTCAATTGCCCCCCCGGAACCATACCCGTGTACATCACCGGTTTTAAATCAGCACGAGCTGCGTAAATAGCTGCTGTATACCCTGCAGGACCAGATCCAATGATCAGGCATTCAACATGTTCAATTTGTTCAGACATATTTTTAATATTTATTACAAAAATACGGATTTGGGGGCGTAAAGGCAACCATCTTTTTCCAAAGAATTAAACATTAAATCATTTGAGTACCTATATTTGAAATTAATAGAAGTTTAAAGCTAATTTTAATACCTAAACTCAGTCTTTTTCCTAATATTACATCTCAATACTAAAAAATTCAAGGCCGTTATGTTGCAATATTTGGAATCTATTAATTATCGTTTTTTACTCATTTCCTTATTCTTTTCTATCAGCATCAATGCATTAGCTCAAAAAAAGAATGCTCAATATGAGTTAAAAATTAGGCCTATTAGCTCAGAAATTAAAATTGATGGTATCATGAATGAGAAGGCTTGGCAAGATGCTGATTTAGCGAGTAAATTTTTCATGGTCCAGCCTATGGATACAAGCTACGCCCAAATCCGTACTGATGTTAAAATGAGTTATGATAAAGACTTTTTATACATTATTGCCATTTGTTATCATGAACCAGGCCCCTATTTTGTTGAATCTTTAAGACGTGATTTTGCTTTTGGGAAGAATGATAATTTTTTAATTTTCATGGACCCATTTGATGATCAAACAAATGGATTCTCCTTTGGCTCAAATGCAGCTGGTGCCCAATGGGATGGGATCATGTACGAGGGTAGCAAAGTGGATTTAAGTTGGGATAATAAATGGGAATCGGTAGTTAAAAATTATGAAGATCGATGGGTATTTGAAGCTGCAATTCCTTTTAAATCAATTCGATACAAGCCTGGAATCACAAAATGGGGCATAAATTTTAGTCGTTTGGATTTAAAGTCCACTGAGAAATCAAGCTGGGCTCCTGTACCACGTCAATTTGCAACTGCATCGCTTGCCTATACTGGCAATTTGGTATGGGATCAACCTCCTCCAGTACCAGGACAAAATATTTCTGTTATCCCCTACACTCTTGGCGGACTTTCAAGCAATCATTCATTGAACCCAATTAAACGTGATCAAAGAGGAGAAATTGGTGGTGATCTAAAAATTGCTATAAATTCGTCGCTAAATCTCGATTTAACTGTAAATCCTGATTATTCACAAGTTGAAGTTGACCGACAGGTGCCAAATCTGGAGCGATTTGAATTGTTTTTCCCTGAAAGGCGGCAATATTTTCTTGAAAATGGAGATCTATTTTCAAATTTTGGCTATCAAAATATTCGACCATTTTTTTCTAGAAGAATCGGACTAGGTGTTCCTATTCAATATGGTGCTCGTTTAAGTGGTAAGCTTAACAAAGATTGGAGAGTAGGTTTAATGAATATGCAAACAGAGAAAACTGGAGCCTCAGATCCGGCACAAAATTTTACTGTGATGGCACTCCAAAGAAGAGTATTTGCTCGCTCAAATATTGGAGGAATTTTTATTAACAAACAATCTCTTAATCTTAACCCTGAAAATGTAGCTGCAGGCATATCAAAATATAATCGGGTTGCTGGTATAGAGTATAATTTAGCATCCTCAAACAATACTTGGACTGGCAAGGCTGTTACTATGAAATCTTTTAGTCCCAATGGTGGAAATAAGGATATGATGCAAGCAGGAAACCTACGCTATTGGACAGGAAATTGGGATATCAATTGGCAGCATGAATACGTTGGCAGCGATTATAATGCTGAAGTCGGCTTTGTTCCAAGAAGAGGTTACATCAGCATAAATCCATCAATTGGATACCTTTTTTTTCCGAAAAAAGGTAAAATTCTTAGCCACGGACCTAAATTATTTTCAGGAACCTATTTTGATGAACATTTAAACCGTACAGATTACACTAATTACCTTGCATATAATTTCACTTTTCGAGATAAAACTACATTTACAAGCTGGATAGCGAATGATTACGTAAGATTACAAAGACCTTTTGACCCCACAAACCGAGGTGGTGCTACTTTAGCAACAGGTACCGAGCATAGTTGGGAGGCTTTCGGTATGGAATTTTCTTCAAGACCTCAAAGTCTCTTTACAATGGCTTTATCAACTCGCTATGGCGGATATTATGCAGATGGTAATCGTTTAAATATCAGCAGTGAGTTTGGATACCGATTTCAACCTTATGTTAGTGTGGCATTAAGCTCAAGTTATAATGATATCCGTTTACCAGAACCATGGAATACAACTAAATTTTGGCTTATTGGTCCTAGATTGGATGTAACCATGACTAACAAGTTGTTTTTTACAGGTTTCGTACAGTATAATGAGCAAAGCGATAATATCAACTTAAATACACGTCTGCAATGGCGTTACAAGCCTGCTTCAGATTTGTTTATTGTGTACACTGATAATTATTTACCTGCCCCATTCTCGGTAAAAAACAGGTTTTTAGTCCTTAAAATGACTTACTGGTGGAATATTTAAATTAGCCCTCATTAGCCTTTAATAATCTAATGAAATTCAATCCAAGGATTTTTTTAACATTTGCTTTTGAGTAACCACGATTAATTAGAGCATCAGTAATTAAAGGATATTTGGAAACATCTTCTAATCCTTTGGGGTAAGATTCAGCTCCATCATAATCTGCACCTAAGCCTACATGTTTTGCTCCTACAAGCTTTACCATGTAATCGATATGATCAATTAATAACGATAAAGGGGCTTTAATTTCTTCAATTTCAGATTGATATTTTTTATTGATTTCTTCTTGTGCCAAAGATCTACTTCCAAGTTTACTACTCAAGTCAATGAGCTCTTTTTTATGTCTTGAATTAAAATTACTGAACTTTACCGCATAAGTACTGTCTAAAAAACCACTATAAAAATTAACAAAAATAACACCTCCTGTTTTTGCGATGGCTTTAATTTGATCATCCTTTAAATTCCGCTGATGGGCATTAAAAACATAAGCAGAGCTATGTGAGGCCATAACTGGTTTCTGTGACGCCTGAATAGCATCATAAAAGGTTTTTTCACCAACATGCGATAGGTCAACAATAACTCCCAAATCATTCATTCTGTGAATGA
Organism: Daejeonella sp.; assembly: GCF_044342615.1. Classification (GTDB taxonomy): domain Bacteria; phylum Bacteroidota; class Bacteroidia; order Sphingobacteriales; family Sphingobacteriaceae; genus Daejeonella. The sequence continues at coordinate 3,473 of NZ_JBIIPN010000072.1, forward strand.
TTTTAATACCAAGATCACTCAGACCTATTTGTTTTAAACTATCTCTTTTAAAGGTTTCTTCATATGCTGAACTGGCCCAAGGAGTACTATTATTCCAAGTTAGAGTCATGTAGGTCATTCCACGTTTAGCCAATGAATCCAGATTTTCAAAGGTATTTTCTATCATGTGTCCGCCTTCAACACCAAATAAAGCGGCCATTTTACCATTCTTGATAGCCATTTTAAGCTCTTTAGCGGTTCGAACCTTAGCAATTAAACTAGGGTGACGCTTAACTAAAGCATCAAGCGAATCAATTTGTCGGTTTGCTAAATTAAAACCGCCAGTATAATCGCTCCAGACAGAAAAAACTTGAACATCCAATCCGCCCTCTTTAGCACGAACCAAATCAAAATTTCCTCCCTTTTGTCTTAATCCAATATCTATCCCAGATTTAATTTGATCTGATAAGATATCGCCATGAGTATCAACCACAATGGCCTTTTTATGGAATTTAGAATTTGATTGTCCAAATGCATTCAATGATGCTATGAGAAACAAAAGGAATAACGTTTTTTTCATCCTATAAAAAATTAGGTTTGTAAAACACCAGGGTTAAATAAGTTTTCAATTGGCGATTGATTTGCGGCTTCAATTCCCATAGAAATCACTTTTCTTGTCTCAAGCGGATCAATTATTCCGTCTACCCAAAGCCTAGAAGCGGCATAATACGGCGTAGTTTGGCTATTATAGCGATCGGTAATTTCTTTTAGCAATTCATCTTCTTTTTCCTTGGTAATTACTTCACCTTTTGCCTTTAAAGATGCTTCTTGTATCTGTAACAATACTTTTGCTGCTTGTGAGCCTCCCATTACTGCAATTTTTGCCGAAGGCCATGCATAGATCAATCGAGGGTCATATGCTTTTCCACACATGGCGTAATTACCTGCACCATAGGAATTTCCAATCACAATTGTAAACTTAGGTACAACAGAATTAGCAACTACATTTACCATTTTGGCGCCGTCTTTTATTATTCCACCTTGCTCAGACCTACTTCCGACCATAAATCCAGTAACATCTTGAAGAAAAACTAAGGGTATTTTCTTCTGATTACAATTCATGATAAAACGAGACGCTTTATCAGCCGAATCTGAATAAATAACGCCTCCAAATTGCATCTCCCCTTTTTTGCTTTTAACTACTTTACGTTGGTTTGCCACAATTCCCACAGCCCAACCATCAATGCGTCCTAAGCCGCAAATAATACTTTGTCCGTATAATTGTTTATACTCTTCAAATTCAGAATTATCGATTAAACGATGAATAATATCCCTCATATCATAGGGATTTTCTCTGTTACTCGGTAAAATCCCGTAAATTTCCTGCTCATCTAATTTTGGCGAAGCAGGCTTTATCCTATCAAAACCAGCATTTTGAGGAGCACCAATCATGCTCATGATATTTTTAATGGAATCTAAACAAGCAGCATCATTTGGATGCTTATAATCGGTCACACCAGATATTTCACAATGTGTTGTTGCACCACCTAGAGTTTCATTATCAATATCTTCACCTATAGCCGATTTTACCAAATAACTACCTGCTAAGAACACAGAACCTGTTCCTTCAACAATCATAGCTTCATCACTCATGATAGGCAAATATGCTCCCCCAGCAACGCAGGAGCCCATAATTGCCGAAATCTGCACGATACCTTTGCTACTCATTATGGCATTATTGCGGAATATTCTACCGAAATGCTCCTTGTCTGGGAATATCTCATCCTGATAGGGTAAAAATACTCCTGCAGAATCTACTAAATAAATAACAGGTAAACGATTTTCCATCGCTATTTCCTGTGCCCTTAGATTCTTCTTGGCAGTCATGGGAAACCAGGCACCAGCTTTAACTGTGGCATCATTGGCTATAATTATACACTGTCGACCAGAAACATAGCCTATACCGCAAATTACGCCTGCCGATGGGCATCCACCAACCTCTTTGTACATATCTTCGGCTGCAAAGGCACCAATCTCTAACCAGCGACTTTCCTTGTCAATCAAATAACTAATTCGCTCGCGAGCTAGCATTTTCCCCTTCTCCTTTTGCTTTGCAGCAGCTTTTTCTCCACCCCCAGCATAAATCTTTTTCAATCGATTTTTAACCTCGTATGAAAGCTGCTTATTGGCATCTTCGTTTTTATTAAACTCTAGATTCATATTGGCAATTTAAGCGTTAAAAAAATGAAAAAAGACAATTAAATTAATATGTCAATGAAGCGATACGGCCATCACTACCAGTCAAGATGACCAATTTGCCCGACTTAGCCTTTCTTGCCGTGTGGTAGCCTAAAATCGATAAATTACGCCATGTTTTACCACCATCGTCTGAAAAATCGGTACCAGTCGGACCAGTTGCGATTAAACTTTGTTTAGAAAGATATTCAACTGCAGAACGATATCCAAAAGTAGAAATTAATGGCTTTTGCCATGATTTTCCACCATTTTTGGTTATCAATAAATTATTTACTCTTGAGGTATCATTTAGATAATCGCCACCAACTGCTACTCCCAATCCTTTTTTACGAAGAGCAATTGAAAAAGGACCTGTAGAGCTTTTACCTTGAATTATTGGGCAATCATAAGCATCCCAAGATTGACCATATTCTTTAGAGTGAAAGAGTCTTGATTTTAACCCTCCTGTAGCAATCCAAGTATTACCCTTTGAATCACAACGAATGGTAGTCCCGCTAGCTGCAAAGCTAGCTTCGCCAACATGTAGATTAATGGTATTATTATCACTAATATTTTCCCAGTTAGCACCCCCATCATTAGTTTTTAACAAAACCATTTTTTGATTTATTGGATCTCCATAAATAATTCCTCTTTCTGAATCCCAAAAATCCATACCATCTAAAAAAATATCAGGCGATTCATTTCTATAAACCTCTTTCCATGTAATTCCACCATCAATTGTAAGTAAAATTACTGCGGGACTTCCGGCATTTATTAAAATAGCTTTCGAGTCAGAAAAAGCTTCTATATCTCTAAAATCAAGGTTTTTATAAGCCGATAATTGATTCCATGACCATATTTTTCCGCCATCTAAACTACGTGCTACCCAACCTTTACTGCCACTAATCCAAGCAACTGAATCATTTACAACCGACAAGCCACGCAAGCTTGTATTTATGCCAGAATCTATCGGATTTAAAATTTGAGCCTCTGATTGAAAACAGATTAGAAAGAAAAAAATAAATAAGAAAGACTTAATCATTTTACGCGAGTCCAACTTTCGGTTCTCCCCAACATTGAAAAGCCAACAAAACCTCTCACATTTATTTTGTCTGGGCTTTGCGGACTTATTTTACAGCTATAGGTTTTCCCAGTTTTGGGATCATAGATACTTCCCCCTTCCCAAATATTATCACTAAAAACAAAGTCCTTTAAGATAACTAATCCCAAAATGGGAATTTGACTTAATGAAGTATTGGGATTATTTTTATCCAGCTTTGGTTTTCCATCAGGATTGTTGGGCACCTTCATCCATGCTATTTTACCATAATACTTACCTGCACTAGGATAAATTTGGATATGTGCTTCACCGCTGGCATTAAGCCATTTTCCAAGAATTTGATCCTTGTTTTGAGAAAATGCACTGATGCTGAAAAACATCAGGAAAATAAATATAAGACGCTTGTTCATAAAAAATAATTGATCTAATATAAAAATAGGGATAATTTCAAATTATCCGACTAATCATAGAGGAAGATTTGAAATTTAAGCCCATAATTACAATTATAAGACAAAAATTATTTAGTTCTCTTTTCAAGCCATTTTCTTGCATTTACGAATGCCTCAAGCCATGGTGATACCTCATCTTTTTGAGCTCTTTCAGGGTAATTTGCCCAATTCCATGGAAAAATCGATCGCTCAATATGAGGCATTGTTACTAAATGTCTTCCTGTTGCATCACACATCATAGCAGTATTAAAATCCGAACCATTCGGATTTGCAGGATAGTTTTCATACCCATATTTTGCAACTATTTGATATTCATTTTCAGAATTTGGCAAATTGAATTTACCCTCACCATGTGAAATCCATACCCCTAAAGTGATACCTTCCATTGAGGAAAGCATAATTGAATTATTTTTTTGAATTTTAACTGATGTGAAACCACTCTCATGCTTATGAGATGTATTATGAAGCATTTTACCATGCTTTTGATGCTCTGGATTGATTAATTCAAGCTCCATGAATAATTGACAACCATTGCAAATACCTACTGAAAGCGTATCCTCACGCTTGAAAAAGTTCTTTAGTGCAGTATTTGCCTTTTCATTGTATAAAAAAGCACCTGCCCAACCTTTAGCTGACCCAAGAACATCCGAATTGGAAAATCCTCCAACAGCCCCAATAAATTGAATATCTTCAAGGTTTTCTCTTCCCGAAATTAAATCAGTCATGTGTACATCCTTCACATCAAAACCTGCTAAAAACATAGCATTGGCCATTTCACGTTCTGAATTGCTCCCCTTTTCGCGAATAATAGCTGCTTTTGGTCTGGATGCACCTTTAGCAATAAATGGAAGCTTACCATCAAAATTAGCAGGAAAATGGAATTTTAATGGCTGAGACTTATAATTTGTGAATCGCTCTAAGGCCATTCCATTTTTCGACTGCTTTGAATCCAATAAAAATGAAGTTTGAAACCAAGCATCTCTAAGTTCAGAAACATTGAAATTAAATGAATCAGCATTGTTTTTAATATTCACAACATTGCCTTCCATAACAGTCCCAATATTAAAAATTTCAATATTATGCTCCGCAAAAACTGATTCTACAGAAGAATCTGCTTGGAAAACTACAGCAATATTTTCATTAAATAAGGCTTTTACACTGTCATTCTCTAATAATAAACTTAAGTCGAAATTTGCACCAAGATTTACATCAGCAAAGCACATTTCTAAAAGCGTGACTATTAATCCCCCACTACCAACATCGTGTCCTGCTTGAATTTTACCTTCTTTAATTAAATTTTGAAGTACATTAAAGGCTGTTTTGAAATAAGATGCATCTCTAATTGTTGGAACTTCAGAACCTATTTTATTTAAAATTTGAGCAAAAGAAGAGCCACCAAGTTTGAAAGTGTCTTGTGAAAGATTGAGATAATAAATATTACCGCCGTTTCGCTTTAAAACGGGTTCTATTATTTGATTGATATTAGAGCAATTTGCACCAGCCGAAATAATTACCGTACCAGGGGCGATTACCTCTTCATTTGGGTATTTTTGCTTCATAGATAGCGAATCTTTACCCGTAGGAATATTAATTCCCAAATCGATAGCAAAATCCGAACATGCTTTTACAGCTTCATATAAACGAGCATCTTCACCTTCATTTTTGCATGCCCACATCCAATTTGCTGACAATGAAACTGAAGATAAGCCCTCCTTAAGTGGTGCCCAAACTATATTTGATAAGGCTTCAGCAATAGCTGTACGTGAAGCTGCAGCAGGGTCAATCAAGGCAGCAATTGGCGAATGTCCAATAGAAGTTGCTAAACCCTCTTTTCCCTTGAAATCTAATGCCATCACCCCCACGTTATTTAGAGGTAATTGAAGGGGACCAACACATTGTTGCTTTGCGACTTTACCACCAACACAGCGGTCGACTTTATTAGTTAACCAATCTTTACAAGCAACAGCCTCTAATTGCAAAACTTGATTAAGGTACTTTGGAAGATCTGATGCAGTATAATTTAATTCGGCATAAGCTCTATTCACTGTTTTATCAGCCATGACAGTCTTTGGCGAACTTCCAAAGAAATCCTCCAAAGCATAATCCATTGGTTTTAAACCAGTTGATTTTGATGCAAATGTAAAACGATGATCATTAGTTACATCTCCAACTTCATACATCGGAGAACGTTCACGGTCGGCAATACGCTTCAATATATCAATATCTTCTTGACCAATCACCAAACCCATGCGCTCTTGCGATTCGTTACCAATAATTTCCTTTGCGGATAAAGTTGGATCTCCTACAGGTAGTTTATCCAAATCAATTAAGCCTCCAGTAGCCTCCACTAATTCAGAAAGGCAGTTTAAATGCCCTCCAGCACCATGGTCATGGATAGAAACAATTGGATTGTGATCACTTTCCACTAATCCACGGATTGCATTTGCGGCGCGCTTTTGCATTTCTGGATTTGACCTTTGAATAGCATTCAGCTCAATTCCAGAACCGAAGGCACCGGTATCTGCAGAAGAAACAGCAGCGCCACCCATTCCAATTCGATAGTTTTCACCTCCAAGAATTACAATTTTATCTCCGGCTTTAGGAGTTTGTTTTATTGCTTGATTGAGTTTTCCATAACCAATACCACCAGCTTGCATAATCACCTTGTCAAAGCCTATTTTACGACCATCTTCTTGGTGTTCAAAGGTTAAGATAGAACCAGCGATTAAAGGCTGTCCGAATTTATTTCCAAAATCAGAAGCACCATTTGAAGCCTTTATTAAAATATCCACCGGTGTTTGGTATAACCAGGGGCGTTCAGCCATTGCATTTTCCCACTCAGCACCCTGATTATCTGCAGAGTTACCTCTTTCAAGACGAGAGTAAGAAGTCATATAGACTGCTGTACCTGCTAAAGGCAAAGAACCTTGCCCACCAGCCAAACGATCACGAATTTCACCTCCTGATCCAGTAGCAGCTCCATTGAATGGCTCAACTGTAGTCGGAAAGTTATGAGTTTCTGCTTTTAATGATAATACCGATTCAAACTCCTTTTCCTCATAAAAATCAGGCTTATCTGCACTTTTGGGAGCAAACTGTACCACTTTAGGACCTTTTACAAAAGCTACGTTGTCTTTGTAAGCCGATACAATATCATTTGGATTGGTTTCCGAAGTTTTGCGAATTAGCTTAAATAGCGAAGTGGGCTTTTCTTCCCCATCAATGATAAAAGTTCCATTAAAGATTTTATGACGACAATGCTCAGAATTAGCTTGAGAAAATGCAAAAATCTCAGAATCTGTCAGTTTTCTATTCAATTTGACAGATAAATTATTTAAATATTCAACCTCTTCTGTGCTTAACGCAAGTCCTTCAGATTGATTATATGCAGAAATATCATTGATTTCTAAAATGGGCTCAGGACTAATTTTTACAGTATAAATTTCTTGGTTGAGCTCAGTGTATTTTTGAAAAAGCATCGGATCAAAATCATTGAAATCTGCTGGAGCTCTTTCAAATTCTTCGATACGAATAATGCCTGAAATACCCATATTTTGAGTAATTTCTACTGCATTTGTACTCCAAGGTGTAATCATTGCTGCTCTAGGACCGATAAAATAACCTGGCATTTTCTGACCATCTGCTTTTTTAGACTCCCCAAAAAGCCAATTTAGTTTATTAACATCATCTGGAAGTATCTCTTTACTTGTTTGAACCGCATAAATTTTATCGAGTGGGGAGGCAAAAAAATGGATCATTTAACGTTTTCTTTGGGTACCATTAATACTGAAAGCAAAGTTAATTTTTTTATGTGAAAATGGGAGACTGAATATGATTTGAAATGACAAATTTTATCATTGTAAACTGCATCATAAATCAACATAAATTTAACTGTAGCGAAAATCACTAAATATTATACCTCCTCGCTATTTTTCTATCTTTTAATATGAATTAAAAGCAAATCTTATATATTTGCATTCCAATCTAAAAATAGCTAGTATTCGGCTTTAAAAAGATTTGTAAAAAATCACCTATGCCCAGGTGGCGAAATTGGTAGACGCACCACTTTGAGGGGGTGGCGCCTTAACGGGTGTGGCAGTTCGAATCTGCTCCTGGGCACTTAAAATACTTGTTTAATCCCAAAGCAAGTAAAAAGACGATTTTAAATTGAAAAATCCTGACTTCAATAATATTCAATTGAAAATAATTTTCTCGAAACAAGCTCAAGAAAATTCTCGAAAAATCATAAATCCAATTCTAGCCCATCATAAGCCATAAAAACTCCTGCAGGCAGTATTTGTGCAACATCAAAATGAAGACCTAATTTATGGCTAATATGTGTTAAATAAGTCCTTTCAGCACCTATTTCTGCAGCAAATTCCAAAGCTTCATCAAGAGTAAAATGTGAGATATGCTTTTCTCTTTGTAATGCATTAATTACTAATATTTTAGACCCTTTAATTTTCGATTTCTCCTCCGGACTTATTGTTTTAGCATCAGTTATATAGGTAAAATCACCTATTCTAAAACCAAAAACAGGAAGTAGATAATGCATTACTGAAATCGGCATGATATCGACTCCAGCAGCTTGAAAGGACTCTCCTTCCGAAACATCGTTTAATTTTAAACGCGGAATTCCAGGATAATTATTGCCAGAAAAAACATAGTGAAACTCCTGCCTAAGTGCTTCTTGAACCCGAGGGTGAGCATAAATATCAATTTCAGACTGCTGTTTGTGATTGAAAGCTCTAACATCATCTAATCCAGCAACATGATCTTTATGCTCATGTGTATATAAAATAGCATCTAATTTTTTAACCCCTGCACGAAGCATCTGAAATCGAAAATCAGGTCCTGTATCTACAATTATTACTTTCTCGTCAATTTCTATAAGAACTGAAACACGAAGTCGCTTATTGTACTTATCCTCCGACTTACAAACCTCACATTCACATGCTATTACTGGCACGCCTTGTGATGTTCCTGTTCCTAAAAATGTAACTCTCAAAGTTCTAATTTTAATTGTTTTAAATCGGAAAGAAAAGCTTTTTGCTTATCATCAAGCAAAGTTTCATCGCTATCAGTCCTTTGTAACAAATCGGCAAGCGCATTGATTTTACTCTCTAGATTTGAAAATTTATTAACAATAATAACCCTACTATTTTCTAAAAGACAAGAACCAGTCTTAAAATTGCCTCTCTCATATCTTAACTTAAAGCCAAGAGATTTTAATAAAGCCTCTAATTTATCAAGAGTATGCTGTGTATAGCTGAGTGTCATTGCATTCAAAAATAATAAAAAAGGGCTTAAACGCGATACGATTAAGCCCCTAAAATAAATTTTATAAAACTATCTTAGATCTACCAACTCCACCCCAGGATAAAGCTTTGAATCAAAGGTAAATGTTGATTCTGGAACCTTTACATTCGGCATAAATGTTTTGATAGTATAGGTATATCTATTACCGTTTTTATCGAAAATTACAGCATTCATTATTTGCTTAGTTAGTTTATCAATTTGTAGCCTAACTTTAAAAAAGGAACGTTTTCCGTCAAGCGGAGTTAAATCGATAACATGCAAAGTTTTACCATTTAACTTGGTATCATTGGTATAAACCGTCTTAAATCCCTTTTCATAAATAGTGAAAAGTTTTGCTGGATTAAGTGCATCAGACGAGTTATCTACTTCACTTAATTGCACCTCCTTGTCGGCTTTTAGGTAAGTCCACTGATTTTTCCCATCACTTATCAACTCCTGCCCTTTCAAAATAATTTTGTATTTATTTAATTTAGATTTTACAATTAAAGTCCCCAATTGAGTTTCCTTAATCTTAGCCTGAGGGTTTTCAAGAGTATATGAAAAATCTGTTTTAACAACATCATAAGCACGATATTTTTTTGAAACTTCTGCTAATATTTCCTTAGCCTTAACTTCACTTTGTGCATAGGCACTAAATC
>NZ_JBIIPN010000188.1:0-3950 GCF_044342615.1 Daejeonella sp.
TTATTTGGTAGATGGAGAAATTGTGGTCCTTACCATTGAACCAGAAGATTTCATAGCTGCTGTTAAGGATGACACTGGGTATAGTGATTTAGTAAACACCTTAGGCAGTGTTGACATGGATTCATGGTCTGATTTAGCAGAACTAATCGGAAAAAAAGAAGCTAATAATGCGAAAAAAGAATATAAAGACGAAGATCCAAGTGGAATCGTGCTATTCTATTGTGAAGGCAAATATGTTTATGCATTTTCTAATCCCAAAGAAGATTCCGATGTTGATCATGATGAATTAATAGAAGATAATCAATCGCTCAAGTTGGATAACGATACTATTCCTCAAATTTTAGAAGAGCTTAATGCTGATAAAAAATTAAAGCAAATAGAGATTACCTATTATATTAACGATTATTCCGATTTATATTTTGGTTTAATTTACAAGGTAAATAATTGTAATGTCGAGGTAAATCGTGTCAATTGGTATAATGACTCGTATTGGACAGGTGAAATTGAACGAGAAGATTTAATTGAAGGATTAACAGAATATGTGAAAGGTAACATTACTGGATTAGAACTCTTTGAAAGTTATATTCATGCAGATTATTGGAAATTTGATAGGCCTGGAAATTTAGATAATGGGGTAAATTTTTCAATTACTGACCTTAATGGCTTAACTGATATTCCCAAAAATTTACAAGATGATGATGGCGAGCTAGACGTATGGGAATTATCTAATGAAATAGTTCAAGAGGAGGAAGATCTTTATGATGATAATAAAGGGATGGCATACAGTTATGAGTTTTCAATAAATGGAAAAACATACGGACTAACAATAGACAGATTAACAGCAGTAGATAATGATGCTATAATGGCAGCTCGATGGAAAGAAGAATCATCTGATAGAATAACATTGCTGTTTGATTCACTATTTGTGGTATTATTAAATTTTCATACTCGCGGTAGTAAAGAAAATGGTACAAAGTTTTTAATGGTTGAATTTGAAAATTTAATTTCCAAAGAAATTATTATTTCTAACACGGAAATTTTAGCTAAAGTTAGAAATAAAGTCATTGATGAATTTAACGAAAAAGATGAAGAGGAGTGGATTGAAAGATATTCTTCCGCATATGAAATTCTTGTAAACGATTTCAACTTGGTATCAGAAATCAATAAAAGCTTAATTAAGTTGTCCAGAATGCCAGAGGAAGATTCAGGAGAGTGTGATTTTTCTATTTTATCAAATTTAAAAGTGCCCTTAACTGTTTTTCCTACATCAGATACAATTACTAATGAAGCGGATAATCAACAGGTTTTGTTTTCATTAGAAACAAATTCTGAGATTTCGGAATATTATGACTCTATTGATGCTTCAAATGAATCATTTGGGATTCTTTTAGTAAGCAAGGCTAATTTATTTGGAGTATTAGATTTTAATGGCAAGCTATTGTTAGATTGTTTGTATGATAGGATTGTACCAATTAACACAAATAGGTACTGGTGTTTATTATATGGTAATTGGATGCTTTTAGATCAACAAGCAAAAATTTTAGCTAAAGCCAAGTACTATGAATTAGTCTTTGCAATGGAAGGATTGTGTTATGCAAAAACTGGAAATTTATGTGGGGTTATAAATGAGAAAGGTGAGGAAATTATTCCAGTTGTTTATGAAAACATTCTAAATTTCAATGAAGGTATTACAGCTGTATTTGATAATGGTACTTATATATTTTACAATAAATTAGGTGAGAAAAAAAACTTCCCAGTTATTGAACGGATTGGTGTAGATAGTAATTCAGGCAATTGGATTATAAATGATGGTGTGATCAATGTTAGGGTTGATCGTAATTATTGTCATTTAAATACAGATGGGATTATTATAGGCAATTATTTTGCACCTTCTTTATCCAATTATTCTAATGGCTTTGTTTCTATTAGAGAGAATAATACAAGAGCAATAATGGATTTGAAAGGGAATGTATATTTAAAGAACCAATATGATTATGTTTACGAACCAATAAATGGTCTTTTTTTAGTAATAAAAGATAATTTTTATGGTGCTGTTACTATAGAAAATAAGATTATTGTTCCAATTAAATATGATTATTTGAGTATTTATGATGAAAATTTAATTTCATGCAGTTTAGATGGGAAGGATATATTATATGATTCAAATGGAAATGTGATTTTGGATTTTATTTTTGATAGTATAACGATAAATCCTTCTGAAAACATTACTGAAAGTGATAAAGCCTGGTTGAATATAGATGTAGATGATATGAGAGGGTTTTATAATTTAGAAACAAAAAAAATTATAGAATGTAAGTACGATGGTATTATAGGCGGTTTTGACCATGGGATTGTAACAGTTAAAAAAGAAAGAAAATTCGGATATTTGGATACAAACGGGTCGCTTATAGGCGGACAGTTTTTTGACGGTGTAGCCTGCCAGGAGGAAGACATCGCATTTAAAGAAAATTTTTCCTATGTTAAGAAAGGGAAAAAATATGCCTATTTAAGTATTGATGGAAAATTGCAAACAAAGTTCATTTACAATAGTGCAAGTCTATTTCAAGATGGATATGCTATTGTTTCAGATGAAAATGAGTTGTTTGGAGTAATTGATACTAAATTCAATTATGTTGTAGATTGCAAATATGATAGTCTAGAGAGAATTGGAGAATCTAAAATACTATTTGCAGCTCAATACGAAGGTAATTATGGTGTAATTGATAGTAATGATAACCTAATTCTTGATTTTAAATTTGAAGAAATAAATCCAATTAATAATAATTTAACTATTTGTAATTTAACTAAAAATTTTATTACAAAAGAAATTCCATTTAAAGAATATCATAGTGAAAATGATGCTGATTTAAACATTGTAATCAATATTTATGGTAGGATGCACCAAATATTTGAATGTATTAATAAGGAAGAGGAAGATATTGATGCTATTGAAGATCATTACCAAAATATTTTTGATTGGAAATATAAAATAGATGACGACAACTTAATGATTATTGAATTAGATGGAGAAAAAATTTTTGAAGGGAGTATTTTAGAATTAGCCATTCGTGATGACGTACAAGTCTATGATTTAGAACCATTTCAGCAAAATTATATTAAATCTAAATTAAAAAAAATTAAAACATTTGATGAGTTTCATGAATTCGATTCCGATGATGCTTGGGTGTCCAAGAAAAATTATTTACTACGAATTCCGCAAGGCAGATTAGAAGGAGACAGAGGACTTGAATTAGCCCCAAACTTTAATAACAGGTATTCGATGATTAATTATGGAAAGTATCATCTAAAAGCATTTGTAAAAGTTAAAAGCTTTTCCATTTCAGATTTATTTTTCCAAATGGAACCCACCATGGAAGACCTTATAAGCGAACCAGATGGCGGTCCATATTATAATTTTTCCAAAATATTCCATTACGAACAAGGGGAATTAGAGCTTGAAGTTGTATCCGAGAATCTTAAGGATACGGAATTTCAAAATGGATGGCTCTATGATTTTTAGGATTTAATAAATTAAAAATAGATTCATTAACAGTAGAATATAATGAAGGAGGGACAATTCGTTCGTTTGATATTGGCTATGATAATGATGAAAATTTAGTTTCTTTATCAGATCATGAATCGTCCTAAAAAAAGCCACTAAGTTTTCCTCAGTGGCTTTTTAATTTTTGATGGGTAATAAATCCCTAAATAAAATTATTTAGGCAATACAACCGAGTCAATTACGTGAATAACGCCATTGCTTGCCCCTAAATCGGTAGCAATAACAGTAGCAACGCCACCATTTTCGTCAGTTAAGATTACCTTACCGTCTCTTATAGAAGCAACTAAAGTACCACCACTTACAGTTTTGATACTCAATGAACCTTTAGCATCTGTAATAGCTTTAACAACAGTAGCAGCATTTAAATTACCAGCAACTACGTGATAAG
>NZ_JBIIPN010000189.1:0-3891 GCF_044342615.1 Daejeonella sp.
CTCGATGAATCGAAAGTGAGCTAAAAAAAAGAGCTAAATCGTGAGATTTAGCTCTTTTTTTTATGAGTTATGAGTTATCAGTTGACAGTTATCAGGCTGGCGACATCTATTACCGGTGGCTGAGGTTCTCGAAGCCAGGTTCTCGAAGCTAGTTAATTTTGTTTGCTACAAGCCTCTCCGCAATCACATCAATCAAAAAAATCACAGTTCAGACAATATCAGTTGTTAGTTATCAGTTGACAGTTGTCTGTCTGGCGACATCTATTACCGGTGGCTGAGGTTCTCGAAGCCAGGTTCTCGAAGCCAGGTAATTTTGTTTACAACAAGCCTCTCCGCAATCACATCAATCAAAAAAATCACAGTTCAGACAATATTAGTTATCGGTTATCGGCTATCAGTTGTCAGTTATCAGTTATCAGGCTGGCGTGAATAAAGATTTTATTATTCCCATTGGTAAAACTAACAACCACTTTCTCAGATGTCGCTTGTCTGACAACTGGCAACGGTTAACTGTCAACCAATCTTCCAGATGTCGCTTGTCTGACAACTGACAACGGTTAACTGACCCCCTCCCTTACTCTTTCTCCAAAAACGGATATCTATAATCTTTCGGTGGGTCAAAAGTTTCCTTGATTGTTCTAGGTGAAACCCATCTTAACAGATTAATCATAGAGCCAGCCTTATCATTGGTTCCTGAGCCTCTAGCGCCTCCAAAAGGCTGTTGACCAACAACCGCACCAGTACATTTATCATTGATGTAAAAGTTTCCAGCCGAATTTCTTAATGCATGTGTAGCAGTTGCTAATGCATAGCGATCTTGTGCTAAAACTGCCCCAGTTAATGCATAAATAGAAGTATTGTCTATAATTTCGAGTGTTTTTTCGAAATCTTTATCCTCGTAAATAAAAATTGTTAGTACCGGACCGAACAATTCTTCACACATGGTCACATAATTTGGATCTTTTGTGAGTAAGATTGTTGGCTCAATAAAATATCCTTTTGATTTATCATAATTGCCACCAGCAAAAATCTCAATGTTTTTATCGCTTTTTGCACGATCTATAAATCCGCTAAGCTTATCAAAAGATTTTTCATCAATTACCGCATTTACAAAATTGCCGAAATCTTCTGTAGGGCCCATTTTAAGGCTGGCAAGATCACGAAGCAATAATTGTTTGATTGCAGGCCAAACGGATGCTGCAATGTACACTCTTGATGCGGCAGAGCATTTTTGCCCCTGGTATTCGAATGCACCGCGTAAAATGGCAGTGCTTGATGCTTCAACATCGGCTGAGCCGTGGACTAAAATAAAGTCTTTGCCACCAGTTTCTCCAACAATGCGTGGGTATGTTTTGTACTTATGAATATTATTACCAATGGTCTTCCAAATATCTTGGAACACTGAAGTTGAGCCTGTAAAGTGAATTCCCGCAAAATCTGGGTGATTGAAAATAACCTCACCTGCATCAGGTCCTGAAACATAAACCAGGTTGATTACGCCTTCAGGTAAACCTGCTTCACGGAAAATTTCCATTAAAACATTGGCTGAGTAAATTTGAGTGTTTGAAGGTTTCCAAACCACAACATTACCCATCATCGCCGCTGAAGTAGGTAAATTTCCTGCAATAGCAGTGAAGTTAAATGGTGTTAATGCAAATACAAAACCCTCTAGTGCACGCTGCTCCAGTCTGTTCCAGCTTCCGCGTGGTGATACTGGAGGTTGTTGCTGGTATATCTCAGTCATGTATTTCACATTGAAACGCAAGAAATCAATCAGCTCACATGCTGCATCAATTTCTGCTTGAAAAGCATTTTTCGACTGCCCCAGCATGGTAGCTGCATTCAGTTTATAACGATAAGGACCTGCGATTAAATCAGCAGCTTTTAAGAAAATAGCAGCACGCTGCTCCCAAGCTAAATTTTCCCAAGAATTCTTCGCCTTTAAAGCTGCATTTATAGCTTCAGAAACGTGTTCTTTGGTCCCTTGACTATAAGTGCCCAACAAATGCTGGTGATCGTGAGGTGGGTAAATACTGACTTTTTTATTAGTTCTAATCTCTTTACCATCGATATACATGGGTATGTCGATCGTCTTAGAACGGGCATCAGCAAGTGCTTCTTTTAATAAAGCTCTTTCTTTACTTCCTGGTGCATAATTTAAAATTGTCTCATTAATAGGCTGAGGTACGTTGAAAAATCCTTTTAGCATAGTTGGTATTCTTAGTTATTACAAAGATAAGGCTTTGATCGAAATGTTAGGCTGAAATAAGCTAAAATATAACGATTAAAAGCTGATTTTATATTAGCATCAATTTAATTTTTTATCAAAAAATGAATATTTTTTAATTTTTTATATATTATTTTTATTTAAAATAAATTAATTATCGTAAATTTCTAAGCCTTTTGTAGGTTCCCACTTTGATTTTGGTTCATAATAATTCCATAATAATTTTGAGAGTTTACGAATGAGTTGATAACCTTCATTGTCTGTAGTCCAGCTTTCATCTTTTTGATTCTTAGTAGTAATACAGAACACATAATCGCCATGAGGGGCATTCACAAGTACTACTTCTGAGCGCGAACGGTTTACTGCACCCTGCTTAGATGCGGCCTGAACATAAGGTGGAATTTGTGAAAGTGCCTCTCCATCCCAATAAATACGAATTAAATTTCTGTACATGCGTTCGCTTGCTGCGGGACTTATTGCCTGACCATCTCGGATTTTTTTTATGAGAAGAGCCATTTCCTTCGGACTCGTTTGTCCCCAGCCATAGCGTTTTTGAAAAGCTTCTCTTCCGGGAGTTCTTGAATTGATACGAATATTTTCAAAACCATTGTTGGAAAGCCATTTATTGATATCTGCCCCGCCAACCAATTTTTGTAACCAAAGGCTTCCTGTATTGTCGCTTGTGGTGATGCTAAGCATTTGAACTTTGCTCAATTGTACCTTTTCGCCATCTTTATAGGAACCAAGAATGTCTTCACCGGCGTAAAGTAGGCTATCGCGATAGATCAGGTTTTGGTGATAGCTCAATTCTTTTTTCTCGATTTTATCAAACACTCCAATCATGATTGGGACTTTAATCATGCTAGCAGTGGGGAAAATGGTATCGCCATTTATTTCTGCAAATTTACCTGTTTTCAAGTTTTGGACGTATATTCCTACATCGCCATTAAAACCCTCAACAAGTTTTTGCAGTTTTAATGTTAGCTTTTTGTCGTTTTTAGTTTGTGCAAAAGCACTGAAAACGAATAGAAAAATAATGCCTAAAAGGCTAAGTGACTTTCTTATCATGATGATTAATTTAATTATTCAAACATCAATAAATATAAGCTTGAAATCAAATATGTATTTTTGTAAAAATTTTAATAAATGAAACTAGTCCGATTGCTCTTATTTCCATTCTCAATTCTTTATGGTTTTGGGGTAATGCTTCGGAATTTGGCTTATGACTCCGGATTATTTAAGTCGATTAAATTTAAAATACCTGTAATTTCTGTTGGAAACCTTGCCGTAGGGGGATCTGGTAAAAGTCCAATGACTGAGTATCTCATTCATCTTTTAAAGTGGGATTTTACTTTAGCAATGGTAAGTCGGGGATATGGCAGAAAAACAAGTGGTTTTCGTTTTGTTGATGAGAATGATAGTGTTAACATGGTTGGAGATGAACCTCTACAAATAAAGAAAAAATTTGAAGGTATTAGTGTTGTAGTATGTGAAAAACGGGTAGATGCTATTGAACAAATAGAATGGGAAAATGATGTTGTCATTCTAGATGATGCATTTCAACATCGAGCAGTAAAGCCAGGATTAAGTATTTTATTGTTTGAATTTTCATCTTTCCAATCCCATCAGTTTTTGTTGCCAGCGGGTAATTTGAGGGAGCCGAT
>NZ_JBIIPN010000073.1:0-12828 GCF_044342615.1 Daejeonella sp.
AAATCAATTAATATTTGTCGGGCCCCTAAATAGCAAAGATGCTGCCCAAACATATTTTGATCAGATAAATCCTCTTGTTAAAGAGATTATGAAAATACCCGCTACAAAATACAGTACGTTCCTAATCAGCGGTAAAAACCTTGAAAAAATCACTGATTTAGGAATACTTGAGCGTTATGTAACCTTTTACAAAAAGAATTTTAATCAATAAGAAACATGAATACCCCCTTAACGCAACGTGAATTAAGTCAATATACCATCCTATTTTGGAAATGGATCATTGGAATAATTGCGTTTGGAGCAATCCTAATATTCAGTATCGGTTTAGGGCTTTTTGGTAAGCTTCCCGATTTAAAAACGCTAGAGAATCCGAAAAGCAATCAAGCATCAGAAGTTATTGCTGACGACAATGTGGTTTTAGGCACTTATTATGTGCAAAACAGATCAAATGTTCGATATGATGAAATTTCTCCTAATGTTATTAATGCGCTCATTGCTACCGAAGATATTCGTTTTTATGGCCATTCGGGAATTGATTTCAAGCGAACTTTCTCCGTTATTTTCTACAATCTTGTGGGGAAAAGACAAGGAGCAAGTACAATTACACAGCAGCTTGCCTTAAATCTATTTTCGAAGGAAGGACGTTCGAAAAATTTTGCAAAGCGCTTAATTCAAAAATCTCAAGAGCTAATTGTAGCAGTGAAACTAGAGCGTCAATATACTAAGGAAGAGATTATTACCATGTATTTGAACACAGTAGATTTTGGGTCTTACAATACATTTGGGATAAAATCTGCTGCAAGAACCTATTTTAGTACCACTCCCGACAAACTAAAACCTGAACAGGCAGCTATTTTGATTGGAATGCTTAAGGGACCCTCTCTTTATAATCCTAATCGTAATCCTGAACGTGCCTTTTTAAGAAGGAACACGGTTATTGAGAATATGGCTAAGGCAAATTACATTAGCGAAGAAGAAGAAGAACGACTCAAAAAAATTCCATTAAAACTTCTATTTAATCCTTCAGATCATAATGAAGGTTCTGCACCCTACTTTAGGGCAGTGCTGAAGAAAGATATTCAACAAACCTTAGAAGAAAACTCAATTTACAAGGCAGATGGCACACCCTACGACCTTGATAAAGATGGTTTAAAGATTTATACAACAATTAACTCGCGCATGCAAAAGTATGCTGAAGACGCGCAAAGAGAATACTTGAAAACCTTACAAGTACAATTTAATAATTCTTGGAAAGGCCGCGATCCTTTTAATTTTCAGGAAGCTAAAAGTCTTATTGATCAGGGCATGCGTCGTTCAGATCGATATCAGCAGCTAAAAGCAGAAGGCCTTACGGAAGAGGACATTATTAAAAACTTTAAAACACCTACTGAAATGACTATTTTCAGTTGGAGAGGTGAGATTGATACCTTAATGCGACCACTTGACTCAATCAAATATTATAAATTGATGTTACGTAATGCTATGATGTCAATGGAGCCACAAACAGGTTATATTCGTGCATGGGTTGGTGGTACAAACTATACTCACTTCAAGTATGATCAAGTAAAAATGGGAACCCGCCAAGTAGGATCAACTGCCAAACCATTTACTTATGCAGTTGCTATTGGAAACGGAGGATACTCTCCTTGTTATTCAGTTGCTAACGAGCCTGTTGGGATTGATGCTGGCGATGGCACCATTTGGACACCAAAAGCTTATAAACCTATACCCGGATCGATTAGCTTAAAAAAGGCATTAGCAAATTCACAAAATTATGTTACTGCCTACATGATGAAACAAGTTGGCGCAACTGCGGTAGCAACGTTAACAAAAAACATGGGAATTACTAGTGATGTGCCAGCAGTCCCATCTATTTGTTTAGGCTCTTTCGATGCCTCTGTCCATGACATGGTAGGAGCTTATTCTGTATTTGTAAACCACGGTGTATGGACCGAACCAATTTATCTTTTACGCATTGAAGACAAAAATGGAAATGTTATCTACGAACGTAAGCCAAGGGTAAAAGTTGTATTGGATGAACAAACAGCCTATGTAATGACGGATATGCTCAAGGCTGTAGTAAAAGAAGGCACAGGCGCAAGATTAGGATGGAAGTACAATCTAACTAATCCAATTGGAGGTAAAACTGGTACTACACAAAACAATTCGGACGGTTGGTTTATGGGAATAACACCTGAATTAGTTACAGGAGTATGGACTGGCGCCGAAGATAGAGCAATTCACTTTACCTCTACTAATTTTGGTGAGGGTGCAAATACCGCCCTACCAATATTTGCATTGTACATGCAAAAGGTTTATGCCGACCCTTCATTAAAATACACTAAGGGCGATTTCCCACTTCCTAAAGGAGGCATCACAACAATTATTGATTGCAGCACTTATTCACAAAAGCAAAATGGTGAAAGTGAACAGGATAAGAGACTTGGATTTTAACATTTAAAGCAAGTCTTATTAGTTATCCCAAAAAATGAAAGAATTTGATTACCGATCCGACCTTAAAAATATACCCCAAAAACCTGGAGTATATCAGTTTTGGTCGGATGCGGAAGAATTAATCTATATTGGGAAGGCTAAAAATCTCAAAAACAGGGTTTCTTCTTATTTTAATAAAGATAATTTCCGACTAAATGCCAAAACTAGGATATTAGTCGGCAAGGTTAAAAAAATAACCTTTACCATCGTTGATACGGAAATTGATGCTTGGCTATTAGAAAATAGCCTAATTAAAAAGTACAAGCCTAAATACAATATCCTATTAAAAGACGATAAGACCTACCCGTGGATTATCATTAAAAATGAAAAATTTCCGCGTATTTTCTGGACAAGAAAGATTATAAAAGACGGCTCAACATATTTTGGTCCTTATGCCTCCGTTAGCATGATGCATACCATTCTTGGCATGATCAAAGAGATTTATCCTTTAAGAACATGCAGTCTGCCACTCAGCCACGAAAACATAAATGCAGGCAAATTTAGAGTATGCCTTGAATATCAAATAGGGAATTGCAAAGGACCATGCCAGGCATATCAAGAAGAAGATGACTATAATCAAAGTATTGCAGAAATAAAGGATATTCTAAGTGGGAAAACTGGAACAGTTATAAAAAGACTAAAAAAACAGCTAGATGAATCTGTAGCAGAGCTGAATTTTGAACTTGCACACCGCTTAAAATTAAAATATGATTCACTAGATCAGTATCAGAGTAAATCAACTATCGTAAACTCATCTATCACGGATGTGGATGTTTTCAGCATTGCTACCGACGAAAAACATGCCTTTGTTAATTTCTTGAAAGTGATGAATGGCACCGTTATTCAAACACAAACTCTGGAGATGAAAAAGAGGTTAGATGAAACTGATGAGGAATTGTTAAGCTTGGCAATTACCGAATTTAGAGATCGATTTAACAGCGAATCAAAAGAAATTATAGTGCCATTTGAAATTGACCTGCCCGACAAGGGTATTAAATTTACAATTCCCAAATTAGGGGAGAAGAAAAAATTGCTGGAATTATCTGAAAAAAATGTACTATTCTTCAAGCGTGAAAAATTAAATCAATACGAAAAACTCAATCCTGAATTTAGAACGGAGCGCTTGCTTAATTTAATGATGAAGGATTTACGTTTAAACCAATTACCAAGACATATAGAATGCTTTGATAATTCAAACTTTCAAGGTGATTTTCCAGTATCTGCAATAGTTGTATTTCGTGATGCAAAGCCATCAAAGAAGGATTATAGGCATTTTAACGTAAAAACAGTAGTCGGGCCCGATGATTTTGCAACGATGGAGGAGGCTGTTTTCAGAAGATACAGCAGGTTATTAGAAGAAGGAGAATCTTTACCTCAATTAATCGTTATTGACGGTGGAAAGGGGCAATTATCTTCAGCTATAAAGAGTCTTAAGCGCTTAGGAATTGAGAAAGAAGTTACCATAATTGGAATTGCTAAGCGCTTGGAAGAAATTTATTACCCAGGCGATCAATATCCTTTATATCTTGATAAAAAATCAGAAAGCTTAAAAATCATACAACAATTAAGAGATGAAGCTCACCGATTTGGTATTACATTCCACAGAAAGAAACGAAATAAAGCCACTCTAGCAACCGAACTTGAAAGTGTACCTGGAATTGGCCGAACAACAGCCGAGAAGCTCCTGAGGCATTTTAAATCGGTTAAAAAGATAAAAGAAGCAACAGAAGCTCAATTGCTAGAAGTATTGAATAAAAATCTGACTCAAGCAATTCTCGAGTATTTTAAACAATAAAGCCGATAGAAAATAATTCTATCGGCTTTATTACATTTTTTTCTTTCTTTTTAGTAGGACCAAAGATCGTGTTCAAAGTCCATTAAAGCTTTCTTCACGCGCTCAGATTCATATAGTTTATCAATGCCAATAGCATAATCCTTAAATCGTAAATCATCAGGATTAGATTCTTTAACTATATAACTTGAAAAAATACGCTTCATAAAAATATCGTCATAGCTTAATCCTGACATATCATTGGTACGATTAACAGCAGCTTTGGTGACCAAGAGATGACGCGCCTCAGGAAAATAAACCCAAAAAGCAGGTTGCTCATCAGAAACTTGACCAGCTTTGCTAATTTTTACAATTGGTGCAATTCCAATAATTCTAGGCTCAAAAACAGAACGTTGCTTATCAAAAATCCAATCCTCTTTAATTCTGAATTTCACAATACTATCAGGATTGAACACACCGGCTTTCATATTTCCACCAATTTGATTTCCATCTTGATCAAAAGTTGGTACAAACACGCTATCAGCAAATTTTGCCATCGCATCTTTTGCACTTAGTACTGTGGAGAATTCGTCGCCATTTACATCTTCTTTTCTATAACTTGGATCATAAGCAGTAAGCTCACCAGCCTCAATGGCATCGGTAAGAATAGTAATCAATCTTGATTTAGGAGATGCAAAAATTGTGTTTACTTTATCGCGAACATCAATTTCTCTCCATACACGCTTACTAAACATCACATCCGATTCCCTTAAATTAGCATAGGGTGTAACTCTTGCATTCTCAATATTAGCTCTTTTATAGTATCCATCTATCGGTCTTTCTGTTGCCTTAGGTTTGGTGCTATTATTTAAGTTAGGTGCTTGAGCATTTACAACTAGCGCACTAGATATCAAAATGAAAGCTAAAAATATATTTTTCATACCAATTAATTTGCTTTAAAGACCATTGGATCAAGTTGTCTTGAAGATCCATCCGGACCAACAGCAACAATATCATCAAAAATTACACGAGTACCAGGAGTTACAGTAGCTATAGCGGCGCGCATTTGCGGACTAAAGCTATTCCCTGAGGCTTGAAGTACAAGTAAATCAGCACGTGGTCTGGCAATTGCCAAACTAAATCTGGTGACTTTAAACTTTGCATCAAAGTCAAACTGATCAAGGATAGCAAAAATTGCATCTTGGCCTTTAATAACCACCGAACTAAGCGGACCACCCGTTTTACCAGCAAATTTCGCTTTAGGGTCAGGAATACGTTTTACACGGAAATCACTCGATCCTATGGTTTGAACTTTTCCATTAATATTTGCTGATACATTTACCTTAACCACAGCTCCTGGACTAGTAACGTTTACTTCGTACTTACCGTTTGATCCAGCAATAGTACCACCACTAATATTTACAGACAAACTTTCTTTAGGTATTCCAGGCGCTGAAACAGATACAGGATTTGGAACACCCACATAAAATACATTCATTTTATCTGGTGAAACCACTACTGAAGGACGAGCAACTTGATATTTTTGTTCTGCCGTAGTATAAGTTTTGATTGAGCCATCCGTTTGTTTAACACGTACCGTACCAGTCCAGGTGAAAACACCCTCCTTAGAAGTATTAACACTGTACATCCCTTTGCCATCTTTAACTTGAAGTGAAGATCCGCCAACATTAACTTCAGGACTTGATTTTGAATCGGATGCAGTAAGGAATACCTCAGCAGTATAAGGTTGACCTAAAATCAAATAAGAAGTAGGCGCAACGGCAACAGCTGAAAATTGATCCAAATTAACCACAGCTACATCCATTTTACCAAGAATACGTTTCACCATTTCAGCCTCAGCATTTTTAACATCTGCCTGAATCTTAGCTAATGCAGTGATAGCAGCTGTAAGTGGGATACCATTTCCGAAGTTTGCTTGTTCCCAAGTTTTACTAATTGCTACACCAGTTGAAATAGGGTCTTTTGCTTCAAGAGAAAAATTAACATTTTTACGCTCTTTCTCATCGAGTAGATTTAATAACTTACTTCTAGTATCGTTTATTCTTTTCTTAAGCTCAGCGGCACGATTCTCATTAATCATTAAACGAGAAGAAATATCTAAATTGTCTCTTTTGGAAACATCTCCAGTTTCTTGATTAATACCTCCACCTTCTTGCTCAAAAAGTTTTTTCAATTCAGCTACATAAGCTTCAAGCTCTTTGGTATATGAACTCGCCAATTTAGCTTTATCATAAATAGGTCTAGCACGAACAGGCTCATCCTTGAGTTTAGTGGCTTCAAATGAAGCATAAGTTGCATCAACACCACTTTGAACATTCTCTGTTGAGGCATTCAAGCTATTCGTTAAATTTTTAAAGGCATCTAAAATTGAATCACTAACATTAAGTGCTACTAAACCAAGTAAAACCAGGTAAAGTATTCCAATCATTTTCTGCCTTGGGGTTTCCTTACCTCCAGCCATGTAATTTTATTTAAAAAATTAAAGTTTTGTAATATCTATA
Organism: Daejeonella sp.; assembly: GCF_044342615.1. Lineage (GTDB taxonomy): Bacteria > Bacteroidota > Bacteroidia > Sphingobacteriales > Sphingobacteriaceae > Daejeonella. The sequence goes on from NZ_JBIIPN010000073.1 coordinate 6,787, forward strand.
AAAAAACAATTAAGATCTAGCGGCTTGATTCATTGCCGACAACATATTTCCATAAACAGCATTTAAGGAAGATAAGTTCTTAGCTAATTTACCAACTTCATCTTTAAACTGTTTTGAATCTTCCATCGACTCATTAAAGTTTTGCATGGTTGAAGAAAGATTCTGATAAAAGTTGTTCATTGTTTTTAAATGATTGCTTGATTCTTGCAATTCTAACTCATAAACCGCATTTAATGCAGAAATATTTTTAGCTAGAGCATTTACTTGATCATGGTAGGCTTTTGTATCCAAGTTTGATTCACCTAAATCTTTTAAGCTTGATGTTGCACGATCAAATGCTTGCCCAAGATTATCAAAGTTTGAAGTTGCGGCTTTTATTTTTGTAGCCAATTCAGTTGTAGCACTCGCAGTATCTGCAATACCTGAAATTGCTGATACCTTATCACCGAAATTACGTAACCCTGCACCAAGGCTTTCAATAAGTTCAGGACCAATCTTTGCTTCACTTAACATATTGTCTAAAGCTGCAGTGGAAGAATTCGAACCTCCAGCTCTTGGACGAGCTACTTCACCTTTAAATTCTTCATCCAGTTCAGGATAAACTTTAGTCCAATCTGGTTCCACATGATCTGGTTGAAAACCCATGTAAAAGAACAAAAGAGCCTCAGTTATCAAACCTATGGCAATCATGTATTCACCACCCTTCCAGTGAAGGATTTTAAACATCAAACCAACAATTACAACTGTTGCTCCCCATGAAATCAGGGAGTTCATGCCAATTTTGAATTTTTTCTTTTGTGCCATAAGAATATGATAGAAATGAGTATTTTGTTTTATAATTTGTCTTTAATATCGCGTCCAAGATATTTACTTACGTTACGGAATCCAATATATGATTTCGCTGTATCTTGGTATTCAAAGCTTCTTGCTGAATTTTGAAGGAAATAACCAATATCTTTCCAAGATCCACCACGAACAGCTTTTCGTTTTAAAACTTCAGGATCTCCAGCTTTAGCCTCATAAGTGAAGTTTGGATTCATGTCATGCGTAAAAGTAGATGAAGATTCATCAAAAGCAGAGGAAGTCCATTCTGCTACGTTCCCAGCCATATTATAAAGTCCATAATCATTTGGATAATATGCCTTAACATGAACTGTAAACGGACCACCATCATCAATATAATTACCACGACCAGGTTTAAAGTTTGCCATCAAGCAGCCTTTCGCATTTCTGATATAAGGACCACCCCAAGGATAACTTGTTCCAATACGCCCGCCTCTAGCAGCATATTCAAATTCAGCCTCTGTTGGAAGTTCGTAATCTGCTCTTTTAGGAAGTCGGCGGCTTTCTTTATATGTCTCATTAAGTCTGGTTCTCCAAACAGAAAAAGCACGTGCCTGGCGCCAATTTACGCCAACTACAGGATAATTTTTAAATGCAGGATGTGAAAAATAACCTTGTACCATTGGCTCATTTTGCGTGTAGGCGAAATCTGCAAGCCAAACAAGTGAATCAGGATAAATACCTACTGTATCTCTAAGAATAAAATCGGAACGCTTAGTATTTTTGTTACCTCTATTATTTGCAGCATCCCTATATTGCATGATGGCAAAATTATATTTAATCAATCTCACATCAACTTCATTGCGATCAAAAATCCGATCATCACCCTGATAGTACATGCCTTGCAATTTATTACTATTAGCTGCAGCACTTTTACTCTTTTTGCCTCCCCAAATTGAACTACCATTGCCAACTTTTTTCCAATTAATATACTTTTTAGCAGTACTATTAGGATCTGATTGACCTTTAGGCTTTAGGAAAAATTGTTCATCTTGAAGATAATCGGTTACTGCAATAGAATCGCGAACCCAATTCACAAACTGACGATACTCATTGTTTGTAATCTCAGTTTCATCCATGTAAAAAGCTGGAACGGTAACCTGCTTGTTTTGTGAAATTTGAGCAAAAGTAACATCTTGATCGGTCTGACCCATGATAAAAGTCCCAGCAGGAATATAAACCATGCCATAAGGGACCTCAGTATTCTTAAATTTCTTGGTTGATACTCCAATCAATTCACCATTGCCACCACCTTTACCACAGCTAGTGCCTAAAATGTACAAAGCTGCAAGAGCGATAAAGTATATTTTTCTCATCTTAAATGATTCCTTTTTTGTATAACCACAACAAAATAAATTCGAATATAGTAAAAATCATTTTACAATATTACGTTAACAATAATCTAGACCCCACAAAATAAATAACTCAAATTAAACAATAGCTTAAAAGGAATTATTTTTCTAATAACGGAAAATTATCGTATCTATTATTAATTGTTTAAATATTTCAATTTTACGTAAAAATGCAACAAAAAGTTGCAATTATTTATTTCTTTTTTCTTTTTAGATAAAAATTGTAATTACTTATTTACAAGCTTTATATATTGCTCCAATGCCATGGTCATACTAGGCGCCTCTGGCGTTGGTGCTGGAATATTCAATATTAAATCATGTTCAAGTACTGCCTTATGCGTACTTGCCCCGAAAGCGGCTATACGAGTATAGTTTTGCTTAAAATCAGGAAAATTAATAAATAGTGAATTGATGCTACTCGGACTAAAAAATGCGATAACATCGTAGAATACTTCAGCCAAATCCGACAAATCGCTACAAACAGTATGAAACAATACAGCAGCTTTGAAATCATAGCCATTTTCACTTAGGAATTTCTGCGTTTCTTCGGCTGCAACATCAGAACATGGGTAAAGAAACTTCTCTGCACTGTGCTTTTTTAAAATCTCAGCCAAATCGGCGGCAGTTTGCTTCCCAACGAAAATCTTTCTTTTTCGATACTGGATATACTTCTGAAGATACAAAGCAATCGTCTCTGAAATACAAAAGTATTTTAGGTCGGCAGGAACGTCATAGCGCATCTCTTCACATATCCTAAAAAAATGATCTGCTGCGTTTTTACTAGTGAAAATAACCGCCGTGAAATCAGCCAAATTAATTTTTTCTTTTCTAAACTCTTTCGCGGGAACTCCCTCTACATGAATAAAAGATCTAAAATCAATTTTTAGATTGTACTTTTTCGCCAATTCAAAATATGGAGACTTTTCAGTATCAGGCTTTGGCAATGTAACCAAGATACTTTTTACTTTCCTTGGTTTCTCAGTTGAAGTTTCTTGCATATTTTTAATGGGTCTCAATACCCAAGTGCTTTAAATAAGATTATTAAAGGACAGAATTCGAGGGCACAAAGGTAAATAATTAAATAAACTTTAGGAAACTTGTAATTCGATAAAATATTTTCGGCCACCCGAAGAAACTGAAGGGCGAAAATCAATAAGAGCAAAATAACCCCTATATAGCTGTAAATGACAGAAAAGCGATAGGAAGTGAGACTAAAAGCAATAACAATTGGGAGAAATAAAATCGCTGCATTGAAGTAACTTAAGTACAAAACCGACACATAATCTCGCACTAATCGAGACGAATCGAATAAAAAACCTACGATTTTTAGGACTATTATCTTAAGAGTAAACAATGTAATTACTGTTGCTGATAAGTATAAAAACAAATTAAAACCTTCAACAGAATAAGATATTCCAAAATATTTAGCAGATAAATAAAGATATAGGCCAAGAATTAACCCGAATAAAAGGTATAAAAACACAAAAGGCCAAGAATTAAATAAAGTATCTTCTTTGTTTAATTTACCGAGCACTTGATTACTATAAAAAGCGTGGCTAATGGTATTAACCTCTGTTGGGAAAAAGAATCGAACTAATGAATAAAATAAAACCAGAAATAAAACCACTAAAATAATCCATGATTCTCTAAATTGCCTCAGGCTTCCCTCTTCGTATCTTGTGGTTTTTTCGGGGAATTTTGCAAGCCATGCCTTAAAATCAAGATTTTCAACTTTATAAAGATTTATAAGACTATCTAAGAAAAGATTTGGTCGGTTGGGGTCAGGCGCCTTTATCCAAGCAATGGCAAGCGAATCTTGAACAATTTTAATGGAATCACGATATTCTTGTCTCTTTGCTAGGTTTGCAGAATCTAGAAGCCTATTGTTTTGCACAAGAGAAGGCTCTCCAACAAGTTTTTTATTGTTATCAAGCTGCCCGAAAACAGATGGAATAGCAAAAAAAGAAATCAGAATTAAAACTAAAACCCGCTGAATCATAATGGTTAAAATCTTTAAGACTGAATAAAAATCATTCTGCAAATTTCCGATTTTTTATTTTTGTTTCCTAAATATCTTTATAAAATCGCTTTTGAAAAAATAAGGAATAAATATTATTAGTCGAGCCACAAAAAACATCAAAAATTTTATAGCATAATTAACATTTTAAATATGATCCTAAATCTTGAATACTAGCTCATTTTAAATAGCTTTGCAATCAAATGACCAAAAACAGCTTCATTGTTTAACAGATTTAAATATCAAGCTTGCTTGTTATTTAAATAAAGAAATATTTAAAGATAATTATAAATAAACCCAATGTCTGCCACCGCATCAAAAAACGCTTCACCACTACTCGTTATTCTCGCTTTTGCTATTGTATATGTGGTTTGGGGCTCGACTTATTTCTTCATACAATTGGCTGTTCATGGTTTTCCTCCCTTCATTTTAGGAGCATTACGATTTATTCTGGCTGGCTTAATTATGGCATCTTGGTGCCTTATTAAAGGTGAAAACTTGTTTGCAGTCCAAGGAATTAAGCGCGCTATAATAAGTGGTATTTTATTGCTTTTTTTCGGCAATGGAATAATTATCTGGGTTGAACAAAGTATGCCAAGTGCTATGGTAGCGATTACTGTTTCATCAGCTCCTTTGTGGTTTGTTTTACTTGATAAGCCCAAGTGGACTGAGAATTTTGGGAGTAAATCTATTATTGCGGGTATGCTTATCGGACTTACAGGAGTTATTTTACTTTTTAGCGAGCAGATTTCTAAAATATTCTCTATGCCTGAAAGTACGCCAGTAAAAATGAGTAGTATGATTCTACTGCTTTTAGGTGCCATTGCATGGGCTGGAGGCTCACTTTACACAAAATATAAACCTGCTAAAGGATCTATCATTGTTATCAGCACCTGGCAAATGATGGCTGCTGGCATCACCTTTATTCCCGGAATTTTCATACGTAATGAATTTGATGGTTTCCAATGGCAAAATGTTCCCTCTGAATCATGGATGTCGCTAATTTACCTCGTAATTATGGGGTCAATTGCAGGATTTAGTGCCTATGTATGGTTGCTACAAGTTAGAACGGCCATGCAAGTGAGCACCTATGCCTATGTAAATCCGGTAGTAGCAGTACTTCTAGCTGTATTTTTTGCGAATGAAAAAATTACTGGGATTCAAATCGCCGGATTAATCATTATTCTTGGAAGTGTATTGCTTATTAATATGGCTCGATACCGCCGAGAAAAATTAGCAGGTAATTGAAATTCTTGAAAAGGTTTTTCACAGCTTAATTATTTTCAAAAGCTTAGCCCTACAGCTTTTTATTGTAGATTTGAATCATGGCCGGAATTTATCTCCATATCCCTTTCTGTAAAAAAGCCTGTCACTACTGTGATTTTCACTTTAGTACCTCACCACAGTATAAAGAGCCAATGCTAAAAGCATTAAGGCAAGAATTACTTTTAAGAAAGAGCTATTTAAACAATCAAAGAATTGAAACAATTTATTTTGGAGGAGGTACTCCTTCACTTCTAAATGCCAATGAATTACAAATACTTCTTGGCGAAATCGTAGATCAATTTGATGTGACATCAAACGCCGAAATAACCATTGAAGCTAACCCCGATGATTTAAATCCACAAAGAGTAAAAGAACTACGCCAGACGCTAATAAATCGATTTAGCATTGGAATACAATCTTTTTTTGAAGAAGATTTAAGATGGATGAATCGCGCTCACACTGCCACTGAAGCTCAAAGCTCAATTAAGAGAGTCCAGGATGCAGGTTTCGAAAATATTACCGCAGATTTAATATATGGATATCCACTTTTAACTAATCCTAAAT
>NZ_JBIIPN010000190.1:0-3864 GCF_044342615.1 Daejeonella sp.
ATTGATACAGGTAATTGACAAGCCGATATTACCTTTAGCAGTGGAAAAGTTTGGGAAGGTAAAGGGTATTTTTCTAGGAGGGTTTTTAGCTGGGTTTTTAGTCATAATTGGACTTATTGGTAGACGAGTTTTTCAGAGCATAACACAGTAATTGTTTTGTAGGCTGGTTTCTAAAGCTCTGTTTTCTTATTAATCACTATCTATATAGTTCTGATTTTTTATACTATTGTAGATCAGACTAAAAAAGAGTGTTTTTAAGGAAACGTAAATCTTTAATTTCCAGTCATATTTTGATTACTAAATTTCTTAAAATTTTATAAAACTTAAAAAGTAGAGGGTGTCATTGCGCTTTTAGTGTGCAGTTTTAAAGATATTAAATGAAAGAAGTTGCAATTATTGGTGGTGGAATACTTGGTTTAGCATTAGGATATGAACTAAGTATTTCGCATCCTAATTATAAAGTTACTCTATTTGAAAAAGAAGATGGTATAGGGAAGCATCAATCAGGTAATAATAGTGGCGTATTACATTGTGGATTATATTACCAGCCAGGCTCTCTTAAAGCAAAATTGGCGGTTGATGGAATTCGGGAAATGATTTCGTTTTGCGAAAGAAATGGAATCAATCATGAAGTTTGTGGAAAAATTGTTGTTGCCTCAGATGATAGAGAGATAGGATTATTGGATAACCTAGCGGATCGAGGAGCAAAAAATGGTTTAAAAGGATTGAAATTTCTTAATCAAGAAGAGCTTAAACAGCGTGAGCCAAACGTTAGTGCAAAAAAAGCACTTTTGGTGCCAGAAGAAGGAATTGTTGATTATAAGCAAGTGATGGATGTGATGGCTCGATATATTATCAATTCTGGCGGTAAAATTTATACAAATAATAAAGTGCTAGGGCTTACGACTTCAAATGGAAACTCGACTTTATTAAAATCTGAGAAAAATGAACAAACTTTTGATTTGGTAATCAACTGCTCAGGATTATTCGCTGACAGAACCTATTCTAATTTGACATTTAAAAAGAGTCCAATTAAAATTGTTCCTTTTAGAGGAGAGTACATGCACATTGCTGAAGAATATAAGCATTTGGTTAATCATTTGATTTATCCAGTGCCTGACCCCAAATACCCTTTTTTGGGGGTTCATTTCACAAGAATGGTCAATGGCGGTAGAGAAGTTGGGCCAAATGCTGTTTTGGCATTAAAAAGGGAGGGTTATAAGAACACTGATTTTTCTTTAATTGATACTTTTGATTCTTTGACATATAAAGGATTTCTTAACTTTTTTGCCAAGAATACGAGATTTGCCATGGGCGAATTTTTAAGTTCTTTATCAAAAGGCGCTTTTGTTGTTAAATCTAAAAAGCTAATTCCTGATATTGAAGAGCACATGTTTGTCAAGGGAGGTACTGCAGGAGTTAGGGCTCAAGCAATTAGTCCAAAAGGTGAGTTAATTATGGATTTTAATATTGTAAAAGAAAACAATCAAATTCATGTTCTTAATGCCCCTTCACCTGGTGCAACGGCATCATTGTCCATAGCCAAATACATCATTCAAAATTATATTTAAAACTCATCAATGAAACAAAGTGATTATAAGATTGCCATTATCGGATTAGGATATGTTGGTTTACCCTTAGCCATTGAATTTGGTAAAAAATACAAGGTTTTAGGCTTTGATATAAATCGATCTAGAATTGAAGAGCTAAATCTTTTAAATGATCGTACGAATGAGGCAGATCTTATTGGTTTGAAGCATGCTATGGATTTGGCAAAATCAGATGTTGATTTGGGTCTAAATTTTTCTGCTAACACTGATGAATTAAAAAATTATAATGTTTTTATTGTAACGGTACCCACACCTATTGATCAGTTTAAAGCACCCGATTTAACTCCATTGCTTAAAGCTTCGGAAATGTTAGGCAAAGTGATAAAAAAGGGTGATATCGTAATTTATGAATCTACAGTTTATCCTGGTTGTACGGAAGAGGACTGTGTTCCAGTCTTAGAACAATATTCTGGTTTAAAGTATAATTCTGATTTTTATTGTGGTTATTCACCTGAACGAATTAATCCAGGTGATAAGGTTAATACTTTAACTAAAATCAAGAAAGTTACCTCTGGATCTACGATAGAAATTGCAGAAATAGTTGATAGTTTATACAGAAGCATAATTGAAGCAGGAACTCACAAAGCTCCTAGCCTTAAAGTTGCCGAGGCATCTAAAGCGATAGAAAATGCACAGCGAGATGTTAATATTTCATTTGTTAATGAATTGGCTTTGATTTTTGATCGCATGGGTATTGATACCAATGATGTTTTGGATGCGGCGGGTACTAAATGGAATTTTTTAAAGTATAAGCCAGGACTTGTTGGAGGGCATTGCATTGGTGTAGATCCCTATTACTTGGCTCATAAAGCAGAAAGTTTGGGATATCATCCACAAGTGATTTTATCTGGAAGAAGGGTTAATGATAATATGGGGATGTTTGTAGCAAACAAGCTGGTTAAACTCTTGATAGCAAAAAACCATGTGATTTCAAAATCTAAGGTTTTGGTTTTGGGGATTACCTTTAAAGAAGATTGCCCAGATATACGGAATTCAAAAGTTATTGATATCGTAAAGGAATTACAACAGTTTAATATCGATGTTGATGTATTTGACCCACATGCTGATAAACATGAAGTTGGTGAAGAATACGGTATAAAACTAATCGATAGCATAGAAAATACCTATGATGGTGTTATTTTGGCTGTCTCACATCAAGTATTTTTAGGACTCGAACTAGATAAATTAAAATCATCTAATTCATCTGTTATATTTGATACTAAATCATTTTTAGATCGTTCACTAATTGATGCAAGACTTTAATCCTATGCAAATTGAAATGGTTGACCTTAAAAGTCAATATAATAGAATAAAAACTGAAATAGACGAGGCTGTAATTTCATGTATATCAAGTACTTCTTTTATTAATGGGCCTGCGGTAAAAGAATTTCAAAATAATTTAGAAAAATATTTAGGTGTAAAGCATGTTATACCTTGTTCAAACGGTACAGATTCATTGCAAATTGCGATGATGGCGTTGGGTTTGAGACCAGGTGACGAGGTAATTTGTCCTGCTTTTACTTATGTAGCCACAGCTGAAGTAATTGGACTATTAGGTTTAACACCTGTAATGGTTGATGTAGATCCAAAAACATTCAATTTGAGTGCAAGTGATATTGAGAAGACCATTACTCCTAATACCAGAGCCATTGTTCCTGTTCATTTATATGGTCAATCCTGCGATATGGAACCAATTATGAAATTAGCAGTAAAACATAATTTGTATGTAATTGAAGATAATGCTCAAGCTATCGGTGCTGATTATACATTTTTGGATGGCAGAATAGCAAAGACAGGTACAATTGGCCATATTGGAAGCACATCTTTTTTCCCTTCTAAAAACTTAGGATGCTATGGTGATGGAGGAGCATTAATGACTAATGATGATGAATTAGCAAAAAAAATGAGAATGATTGCCAATCATGGGCAAGAAAAAAAATATTATCACAAAGTCTTAGGCTGTAATTCTAGATTGGATACTATTCAAGCAGCTATTTTAAACGTTAAAATAAAGCATTTAGATTTATATAGTCAGGCTCGAAATGCTATGGCTTCATTTTATGATACGGCTTTCGTAGAGGTAGATGAATTAGAAATACCTGAAAGGCAATTGAATAGCACGCATGTTTTTCATCAATATACTTTGAAAGTTAAAAATGGCAAACGAAATGAATTGCAAAAATATTTGGCCGATAACGGAATTCCAAGTATGATTTATTACCCTCTGCCTCTTTACAAACAAGAAGCATTTCAA
>NZ_JBIIPN010000005.1:0-39096 GCF_044342615.1 Daejeonella sp.
TTTGTACCATTAATACATTCGAAGAAACCTATACCACCAGTCGCTTGTGCCGGTTGATATGCCTTATTTTCATTTATAAATGCTGCAATACGTCCAATAAGTTCACCATTTTCTGATTTTAATACCCATCTAGTACAAGTTCCATGTGAATGGAAATTGTTTTTCTTAGGGTCAAAGACAGCTTCAATATCTTTATCGAGGGGACAAACCCAGTTTTGATCATTTTTATAAAGTTCACGTGCAACATTTAAAAACTCTGTAGCAGTAGTGTTATTGTCAACTTCTATTAAAATCATTTTGCTTTGGAATTAATTAAAAAAAGCATCCAGAATACTGGATGCCTGAATATGTATTGAGGGCTTTTATTTAAAAATCGTCATCTTCGTCGTCAAAGCTGTCGAAATCCTGAATGTCATCATCGAGAGGGATGTCAAACTCATCGTCCTCATCTAAAATTGGACGATTTGATTCTTTAGGGTCTGTCAAATTATTTTTCTCCTTCACAGGACCCTTAACAGCTTTTTTGCTTGGTCCTTCGCTTTTTGTTGTTTTTTTTGGCGACTTCATCTTTAGAAATTTACAATTATTCGTGGTTTATTATGATTATAAAATTAAGAAGAATTTGAATTTCAAAAGCTATTTTTTAATTTTTTTTTCAATTGTTTTTTTACTCTGTTTGCTCGCCAATTGTATTTGTTTCAGACTTTAATTCATTCATCTGTGGAAGATCTTTTGTTGAATTTATTCCGAAATAATCCATAAATAAACTGCTCGTACTATACAAAAGAGGTTTACCTACAGAATCGGCTTTTCCTGAAATGCTGATTAATTCTTTCTCAAGTAGTTTCTGTACTGTATAATCGCAATTTACGCCCCTAATTTGTTCTACTTCCAATTTTGTGATTGGTTGTTTATACGCAATGATAGAAAGGGTTTCGAGTGCTGCCTGACTTAATTTTTTCTTCGATCTTTGTATCTGCAATTGGTTTACAACTTGATAATAGTCTTTTTTAGTGAGAAATTGGTAACCCCCATTAATTTGAACTAATTCTATTGCAAGATCTAATTCTTGATACTTAACTCGTATCCGTTCTATGTGTTCTCTTATTTCCTCAATTTTTAAAGGATCTTCCATGATGTCAGACAAGACCTGCAAAATTTCCTCTTCAGTTATACTTTTATCTGACGCAAAGATTAATGCTTCAATAAAAATTTGTGGCTTCTCAAAACTCATGGACAAACATAACACAATGATTTTTATTCAAAAAGATGTTTTTGAAAAAAAAATATAATCATTTATTTTTTATGTTTTTGATATAATAATAAGTTTATTTTATCGTTAATATTAAAAATTTCATCTTCTTTGCTTTATAAGAATAATTTGATATTTAGTTTTGGTTTATGTTAAAGGAAGCAGAAATGCTTCCTTTTTTTATATTGGTATTATTATCGAAATCTGTGTCCCTGTTTTTCCTGTAGCTATATTTCTAATAATAATTTTCTTATTGCTTAGTTTATTTAAAAGTTTTACTCTTTCTTGAATTAGCTCTAAACCGCGACTTATATGATTGCTTGATTTATTATTTTTTGAATTTGAAGTTCCAATCCCATCATCTATAATTCTTATTTCTAGTTGATTATTTTGTAAAGTAAAATTAAGATTCACTAATCCTTTACTTTCTTTGGGTATAATACCGTGCCAAATTGCATTTTCTATAAAAGGTTGAATGAGTAGAGGAGGTAAAATTATAACTTCAGGATTGATGTTTTCTTGAATACTTATTTCATAATCCATTTTTTCTGCGAATCTTATTTTCTCTATAGATAGGTATAAAGAGAGATATTCTATCTCTTCTGTTAGCGTAATAGAACTTTTTAGGCAAATTTCAAGATGCTTTCGCATTAATCTTGCAAATAAGGTTAGTATTCTATTGGCTTCTTTTGAATCATCCTGATTAATAAAATACTGAATCGTATTTAAAACATTAAAGATAAAATGTGGATTCATCATGCCTTGTAGCGTTTTTTGCTCAAGCACTGTAATTCTATTTTCTATTTCAATATCTTTTCTTCTTCTGATTTTTCGAAGAACAAAATAAGTACCTAACCCAATTAATACGGTGATTAGTAACAATAAAAATATGATGGTTATTGTCCACCAAAAAAAAGTTTCTTTATATTTCGAACCTTCAATTATTAATTCATTTTCTCGGATTTTTTGTTCTTGAAGATGATTTCTTGTGGTTTTCCCAAGATTGTCAATTTGATTTTTTGATAATTGGAGACTATCGTATTTATGTATTTGCACTAAGTATTTTAGTGCATTTTTATAGTTGTTTCTTGCACTTTCGAGCTGATACGCAGCATGTAATAAATTATAAGAAAAACCTTTATTTTCGTTTATGTCGGAATATTTGAAGCCTTCTTGAATGTTTATTTCTGCTTCATGAAATCTGCCTTGTTCGATGTACATTTTGGATAAGCAGGTGTAAGAATCGACTAGTGTTGGATATAATTTTCTTGTTTTGGCTCCCTCTATTGCTTTTTTAATTCTCCATTGAGCTTCTTTGTAGTCTTTTAATTGATGATAAACAGTTCCAGTAAAAAGGTAGTTTATAATCAAGTTTATAGTATCTTTTCTCGATTCAAATATTTTATTGCAGCGGTTATAATAGAAAAGCGCCTGTTTAAATCTGGATTGTGATTGTAAAATGTTGGCAATGTTAAAACATACGCCTGAATGTAATTCTTGATCACCTAGTTTACTTGCTATGTTCAGTGATTTTGTATAATAACTCAATGATTTATTATAATCATGAGCTCCATAAAGTCGGCCTATGTTATTATAAACCCTCGCTTGTTTTTTGATGTCATTTATTAATGTAAATTGGTTTAATGCTTCTAGGTAATTACGAATAGCTTGCTCATTATCACTTAAATAATAATATCCAATTCCTTTTACTCTAAAAGATTCCCCAATTCCTCTTACATAATTTGCTGAATTTGATAATTTCAATGCAACATTGGCTAAACTGATTGTTTTTTGAGGATTTGTAAATCGAAAGTTTAATGCCGATTCATTAATTTTTATGATTTTAAGGGTGTCAATTTTGTTAATAACTCCTACCGAATTTCCTAGTATAAGCTTTATGGGGATATTAAACGGTCTTTCAAGTTTAAATGAATAGAATAAAAAAAAGAAGGTGGCTAATAAAATGGTAATTAAATTGCCTGTAATAAATAATTTATTTTTCAATTATTATTTGATTTTAAAATTTTCGACAACAATTAATAAGCATGATATTTATACAATAAAGGCGGCGGAACGCCCCAAACGCTCCAACCGCCTTTTTTTACACCAATGTTTTTTTATCTTATGATAAATAATATATCTCGATAGTTTTTAATATTGGCTTAGTGTTTTAAAAATCATATTATTTTAATTAAAAAGAAAAATAAATGAGTGAGTGGTATATTTTAATTAGTTAACGGTTCCGGATCATTCCGGAAGGACAAGTGATAAATCCCAACAATTCAAAAATTATTTATCTTTTAAAATAATGCCTTACAGTATCTAAAAATTCGGACGAACGTCGTCTGGATACTACATGCTCCGAATTGTCGGACAGCTTTACAATCAAACCATTTTTATTGGTATAATCACTCAAGTGTTTTAAGTTAATTATAGTTGATTTATGAATCCTACTAAAACCAGATTTTTCCAAGAGTTCCTGGTATTCTTTTAGATGTCTTGAGACAATTATACTTTCCTTGTTATCAAGGTAAAAAATTGAATAATTACTGTCTGCCGACACATAAACAATCTGATTTACATTTAATATTTGAAAACCATTTGAATTGGGCAGGTTTATTTTATTGATTTTTTTAAGATCATTTAGGTTTTCCTCCAGATTCTGTAATCTAGTATTTCTACTTTCACTACCTCTAAGGTTGTTTAGTGTTAGCTTTCGTAAATAAATTGCCTTTTCTACTGCTTGCTTTAATTCCTCAATATCGATTGGTTTCAATATATAATCAATAGCATTGGCTTTCAGTGCTTTTAGTCCGTATTGATCATAAGCGGTTGTGAAAATTACTGAAGAGTTAACCTTTTGAATATCTGGTAATAAATAGAACCCATCCTCAATTGGCATGGCAATGTCTAAGAATACTAGATCAATATTTCCTGCTAAAAGCATTCCTTTCGCTTCCGAAACAGATTTAGCGATGCCTTTAACTTTTACATTAGGACAATGTACCTCCAATAGGAAATACAAAGATTTGCGTGAATATTCTTCATCGTCAACTATAATCGCATTTATTGTCATATTTAATCAATTACGTTCATACCTAAAGTATTTGTAATAAATTGAATTTAACAATAAAAATGAGTAAACGGTATATTTTTTTGAGTATTAGTACTCAATTATTTGTTGCTGAGTTATTTTGGGCAATTCTCTGAACTCATACTGCTGTGTTCTGAGCTGTGGCTCAAAGCCTGCTTCTTTAATCGAATCCTGTATTCCCTGCGAGGTGAAACGATGCGGAGCTCCTGCTGCAGATACTACATTCTCCTCAATCATGATGGATCCAAAATCATTTGCACCTGCATGTAAACAGATTTGAGCAACTTGCTTACCTACTGTTAACCATGATGCTTGTATGTTTTTTACATTCGGTAGCATAATTCTACTCAATGCAATCATTCGAATATATTCATCCGCACTTACCTGATTGGTAATTCCTCGAACCTTTTTTAATAATGTTCCATCATCTTGAAATGGCCAAGGAATAAAGGCAATAAATCCTTTGGAATCTGTTGGTTTCTCAGCTTGGACTTCACGTAACCAAACCAAATGCTCAAAACGCTCTTCTAGGGTTTCTACATGCCCAAACATCATGGTTGCTGAAGTGGTTAATCCCAACTGATGCGCCGCACGCATCACATCTAACCATTCTTGTCCGCCACATTTACCCTTTGAAATTAATCTTCTTACTCGATCATTCAATATTTCGGCACCCGCACCTGGAAGTGAGTCTAAACCTGCGTCCATCAATGCTTTTAATACTTCTGTATGGCTTAAGTTCTCAAGTTTGGCAATGTGGGCTATTTCTGGCGGACCTAAAGAGTGTAGTTTTAGGGTTGGATATAATTCTTTGAGTTGCTTAAATAAATCGACGTAAAATTGTAAACCAAGGTCTGGATGATGCCCGCCTTGTAACAAAAGTTGATCACCACCATAACGGAAAGTCTCCTCAATTTTAACTTTATAAGTCTCAATATCAGTAATATAGCTTTCGTCGTGTCCTGGTCTTCTGAAAAAATTACAGAACTTGCAATTGGCAATACAGACGTTGGTTGTGTTTACGTTGCGGTCAATAATCCAAGTGACTTTATTATGTGGGACTTGCTTTTTTCGTAGCTCATTTGCCGTGTACATCAAATCGGATGTGCTGGCATGTTTAAAAAGAAATAATCCTTCCTCAGCACTGAGGAATTCAAAATTTAGTGCCCGAATTAGCAGTTCAGAAGTATCCATAGGCAAATATAATATAGATTTCACAAAGGAATGTAATTGTGAATTGGCAAATCAAAGAATATGACAATCAGAAAATTATTTCCCACCTATTTTATTTGTAATTGCTCATTATTAGCTATGATTATCATTCAAAATCCTTAAAATATCCGTAATTTTGCATTCTTAATTTTTCCAATTTATGGTTTCTTTCGAACGTTTTACACTTGCAAATGGTCTTAAAGTATTGGTTCATGAAGATCCTACTACACCCATGGCGGTTGTTAATATTTTGTATGATGTAGGTGCCCGTGATGAGCATCCAGATCAAACAGGTTTTGCTCATTTATTCGAACATTTAATGTTTGGTGGATCTGTTAATATTCCTTCTTATGATGAGCCTTTGCAGCGCGTAGGAGGTGAGAACAATGCTTTTACAAGTAATGATATCACTAATTATTATATCACACTGCCTTCAGTAAACTTAGAAACGGCTTTTTGGTTGGAAAGCGACAGAATGTTGAGCCTCGCATTTTCCGAAAAGAGTCTGGAGGTGCAAAGAAATGTAGTTTGTGAAGAGTTTAAACAGCGTTATCTTAATCAGCCTTATGGCGATGTTTGGCTTAAATTAAGGCCAATGGCATATAAACAGCACCCTTATCAATGGGCAACCATTGGGAAATCGCTTGATCATATTGAAAATGCCAATATAGATGATGTAAAGGCTTTCTTTGCGCGTCACTACAATCCTAGCAATGCCATAATGGTTGTTGGTGGGGATGTAAAAGTTGATGAGATAAAGCGTTTAGCAGAAAAATGGTTCGGAAATATCCCTTCAGGTGAGAAATTGCCTAGATTATTGCCGATTGAAGATGATCAAATTGAAGAGCGTAAAGAGACAGTACAAGCAAATGTGCCATTAAATGCAATTTATAAAGTATTTCATATGCCGGCGCGTACCGAAGCTGGTTATTACGCTGCTGATTTAGTTTCCGATATTTTATCTAGAGGCAACTCATCAAGATTGTTCCGCAACTTATTGAAAGATAGGAAGTTATTTAGTGATATTAATGCCTATCTCACGGGTAGTCTTGATGCTGGTTTGTTCGTAGTGGAGGGTAAACCTTTACCCGGTGTATCTATGGAGCTTGCAGAGGCGGCAATTTGGGAGGAATTAAATCGAATTGGTACGGAGTTGGTTCCAGAAGATGAGCTCACCAAAGTCAAAAATAAAATGGAATCTACCATGGTATTTTCTGAAATGAGTTTGTTAGACAAAGCCATGAATCTCGCTTATTTTGAATTACTTGGGGATGCTGAACAATTGAATGTGGAAACACAAAAGTACTTGAATGTGAGCGCCGAAGATATTCGTAATCAGGCAAAACATATCTTCCGCAAAGAAAATTCATCCACTTTATATTATTTAGCAAATTAACATGATAGATAGAGCACTTGCACCTGAATTTAAGGAAGTTGAAAATATAGATTTGCTAAAAGCAAAGCCTTTGGTTTTAGCAAATGGTTTAAAGGTTTTTAGCGTGGATGGGGGAGAACAGGATCTTGTTCGTATTGAGTTTATTTTTTCAAATATAAATTACGATCCGAAAAAACCTCTGCAAACATTTGCAACTAATACCATGTTAAATGATGGGACATCAGAGCTTAGTTCGACCGAAATAGCGGATAAGATTGATTATTATGGCGCATTTCTTCAAACGGAATATGCTAATGATCATTCAACAGTCACCCTTTTTACTTTAAATAAGCATCTGGCAAGCACTTTGCCAATTGTGAAGGCCATTATTTCAGATTCACAATTTCCACAGGTTGAATTAGATACCTTAATTCGTAACCAAAAGCAAAAGTTGAGTGTTAGCCTTGAAAAAAATGATTTTTTGAGCCGGAAAACCTTCAGCAATGTTTTATTTGGGGATACCCTTTACGGCTACGATATTTCGGCTAGTGATTATGACCAATTAGATCGCGCGCAATTATTGAATTATTTTAAAGAAGCTTATCAGGCTAAAAATTGCACTGTAATTGTCTCTGGGAAGGTTAAAGAAAGTACCATTTCATTGATTGATCAACATTTTGGTAGAGATTGGGAAAATACAAGCGATTTTAAGGAGAATAAATTCGAATTTGTAAAGGGAGCCGGTACAGAGCATTATCTTGAAAGAGAAGATGCTTTACAGTCTGCAATACGTATCGGACAGGTTTCTATCAATAGAACACATCCAGATTTTGCTTCTTTACAGGTTGTTAATACTATTTTTGGAGGTTATTTTGGCTCTCGATTAATGGCCAATATCCGTGAGGATAAGGGCTTTACCTATGGAATTGGCTCCGCTTTGGTTTCTATGAAGAATGCTGGTTATTTCTTTATCGCCTCCGAAGTGGGAGCAGATGTTTGTAGCGCTGCCATGACCGAAATAGAAAAAGAAATCACAATTTTAAAGGAGCAGGAAGTTTCGGAAGGTGAACTTTCTTTAGTTAGAAATTACATGCTCGGTTCCATGCTTGGAAGTCTCGAAAACTCCCTTTCGCATGCCGATAAATTTAAAAATATTTATTTTTCTGGCCTCAATTACGATTACTATTCAACATATATAGATACGGTAAGAAATATAAAACCTACTGAAATTCAGGCAATAGCCAATAAATATTTAAACTTTGATTCCTTTGAAAAGATAATTGTAGGAAAGAAATAGTTAAATAGACCTGATTTGATTGTTTTAGGCATTCAAATCAGGTCTTGTATTCCTGTTTTTCAAGTATTATTTCGATTTTTCAATATTTTTTTCTATCTTTGCCTGGCAAATAATAACCCCTCAATTATTTGCTATGCACTTAGATCCAGAAAAATTCGTCTCAGAAGGTCTTACCTATGACGATGTATTATTAATCCCAGCTTATTCAGAAGTTTTACCGCGAGATGTAGATACCAGCACGTATTTTACTCGTAAAATCAAATTGAATGTACCGATTGTTTCGGCGGCAATGGATACAGTTACGGAGGCGGGACTTGCGATAGCAATCGCTCAGGCTGGCGGAATAGGCATGCTTCATAAAAATATGAGTATTGCACTGCAAGCCGATGAGGTTCGTAAAGTTAAGCGTTCAGAAAGTGGGATTATCCAAGATCCAGTAACGCTTAATGAAGATGCATTGGTTTCGGATGCATTTTTAATCATGAAGGATTATAAAATTGGGGGTATTCCAGTCATTTCTGCAGATCGTAAATTGGTTGGAATCATTACCAATCGTGATTTACGCTTTCAAAAAGATATGAAACGCCCTGTGCGGGATGTAATGACTAGCGAAAATCTAATTACCGCACCAGCAGGTACAACTTTAAAGCAGGCAGAAGAAATTCTTCAGGATCATAAAATCGAGAAACTTCCGGTGGTGGATAAGGATGGTGTTTTAACAGGCTTAATTACCTTCAAAGACATTCAGAAATTCAAAAACTTCCCAAATGCTTGTAAAGATGAGCACGGTCGTTTGAGGGTTGGTGCAGCAGTTGGTGTAACTCCAGATACATTAGATCGTGTGGATGCTTTAGTAAAGGCGGGTGTGGATGTAATCACCATCGATACAGCACATGGTCATTCAAAGGGAGTTATTTTAAAATTAAAAGAAGTAAAAGCTAAATATCCTGATCTTCAGGTGGTTGTAGGTAATATCGCTACGGGTGAGGCGGCAATTGCTCTTGCAGATGCGGGTGCAGATGCGGTTAAGGTTGGTATTGGACCAGGGTCAATTTGTACTACTCGTATTATTGCGGGCGTTGGTGTTCCGCAATTATATGCTGTTTATGAGTGCGCTAAGGCTCTAAAAGGTCGCGGGGTGCCAGTTATTGCTGATGGTGGCATTAAGCAGACTGGTGATATTGCTAAGGCCATTGCGGCGGGTGCAAGTACCATTATGGCAGGTTCTTTATTTGCTGGAGTGGAAGAATCTCCAGGTGAAACAATCATTTACGAAAGCAGAAAGTTTAAATCTTATCGCGGAATGGGCTCAATCGAGGCTATGGAGCAGGGATCGAAAGATCGTTATTTCCAAGATGTGGAAGATGATATAAAGAAATTAGTCCCAGAAGGTATCGTTGGCCGCGTGCCATTTAAAGGTACTCTTGCGGAGGTGATGTATCAGTTAATTGGCGGACTAAGAGCCAGTATGGGATATTGCGGTGCGGCAACAATCGGCGATCTTCAGGATGCTCGATTCGTAAAAATTACCGCGGCAGGAATGCGCGAAAGTCACCCGCATGATATCACGATTACTAAGGAGGCTCCTAACTATAGTAGATAGTATTTAGTAGTTAGTATTTAGTTTTAGGTAGCTAGAAATTAGTTATAGGTTATCAGTTGTCAGTTATCAGGCTTGGCGGATAAATTTGGCTTAGCACTTATGCGTAGGGACAGGTCGCGACCTGTCCTCTTTGAAATCAAAGAATTCAGGCTGGGTGGGATAGGTGAGCAGTAAATTTACTTGTGGTTAGATTTTTAATCACACCAATTTTAATTCATTAAAAATGAAATCAATCTCTGTATTCTGTGGTGCAAACATTAATGGAGACCCACTGTTATTAAAAGCAATTAACGATTTGGCGGATGTTTTTGCCGAAAAGGAAATTACCTTGGTTTTTGGCGGTGGTAGAGTGGGAGTTATGGGGCGTATTGCTGATGCGGTTCTAGATCGTGGAGGAAAGGCCATTGGGGTAATCCCTCAGTTTTTAATGGATAAGGAGGTTGGGCATACTGGATTAACAGAATTGATTATAACTGAAAATATGCATCAGCGAAAGCAGAAAATGGCTGATATTTCGGATGGTGTAATCACTATGCCTGGCGGTTTTGGTACCATGGAAGAGTTTTTTGAGGTGCTAACTTGGTTACAACTCGGCTTGCATAATAATCCCATCGGAATTTTAAATGTAGGAGGCTTCTATGATCCTATTCTCTTGCAAATGGATAAAATGGTTGAACAGAAATTTTTGAAGCCAATTAATCGTGATTTAGTTATTTCGCACGAAAATCCTGCCAATCTCGTAAGCTTAATGGAGCAATTTGATTCTAAACCAGACGATGTTTGGTTTAGAGATAGAAATTTGATCTAATATATACATCTGGGAAATATTACGTTATTTATGTAATAATTAGTCAAAATGGTAAAAATGGAATGGTTTTTGTTGTATTAAAAATCGGCAAAAAATATTGCTAAATCCCTAAAAATCAGCTAAATTTTAATAAAAAAACTCGATTTGCTCGTGGATTTTATTTAGATTTGCACACTTTCATAAAGCGTATTTATTCATAAATGAGACAACTCAAAATAACCCAATCGATTACCAATCGTGAATCGCAGTCGTTAGACAAGTATTTACACGAAATTGGTAAGGTAGATTTAATTACAGCAGAAGAAGAAGTAATTCTTGCACAAAAAATTAGAGAGGGCGATCAAGCTGCTCTTGAGCGTTTAACAAAAACGAATTTACGTTTTGTGGTTTCTGTTGCTAAGCAATATCAAAATCAGGGATTAACCTTAGGCGATTTGATTAATGAAGGAAACCTTGGATTGATTAAAGCAGCAAAACGTTTTGATGAAACCAAAGGTTTTAAATTTATTTCATACGCTGTTTGGTGGATCCGTCAGTCAATTTTGCAGGCTATTGCTGAGCAATCACGTATTGTTCGTCTTCCATTAAACCAGGTTGGTTCTTTGAGTAAGATAAGTAAGGCTTTCTCAAGATTAGAGCAGGAGTTTGAACGCGAGCCATCTCCAGAAGAATTAGCAGATAACCTGGAAACTACAGTTGAGAAAATCTCTGATACTTTAAGTAACTCTGGTCGCCATGTTTCAATGGATGCTCCATTTGTTCAAGGTGAAGAAAATACCTTGTTAGATGTTCTTGAAAATAGTGATCCCAACACCGATAGTAATCTAATTAATGAGTCTTTATCTGAAGAGATTAAGCGTTCATTATCAACACTTACTGAAAGAGAGCGCGAAATTATCGTATTGTTCTTCGGTTTAAGTACTAATCATCCTCTTTCTCTTGAAGAAATTGGTGAGAAGTTTAATTTAACACGCGAACGTGTGCGTCAAATTAAGGATAAAGCTTTACAACGCTTACGCCATACCTCAAGAAGTAAGATTTTGAAATCTTACCTAGGTTAAAAAATATTTTTTTAGAATTGGAAAGATCGAGTCATGGCTCGATCTTTTTTTTTGATTAAATTGGTCATTTATTAAAAATTATGATGCTTACCATTCCCATTTTTCAGGTTGATGCCTTTACAGATAAGTTATTTGGTGGTAACCCCGCAGCTGTTTGTCCGCTACATGAGTGGTTACCAGCCCCTCTCTTGCAAAAAATAGCAGCAGAAAATAATCTTGCCGAAACGGCCTTTTTTATTCGCCAGGGGAATGATTTTGAATTGCGTTGGTTCACTCCTGAGTCGGAGGTTGATTTATGTGGTCATGCTACTTTAGCAACTGCACATGTATTATTCAAGCATTTGAACCATTCATCGGATATAATCCATTTTCATACGCTAAAGGCAGGAACATTAACTGTAAGCAAAGGAGATGACGTTTATACACTCAACTTCCCCTCAAGGCCTCCGCATGCTTGTGAAGTGCCTTCTGGCTTAATTGAAGCAATGGGAGGTGGAGATCCTATTCAAATTCTTCGTTCTAGAGATTATTTTATCGTTTATGAAAGTGAAGAAGTGATAAAATCACTAAAGCCTGATTTTAGTCGTTTGAAGCAAATGGATTCATTGGGTTTTGTAGTTACTGCCCCCGGACTAAACAGTGATTTTGTATCGCGATTTTTTGCTCCTGCCGTTGGTATTGATGAAGATCCTGTTACGGGATCTGCTCATTGTAATTTAATTCCTTATTGGGCTTCGAAATTGGGCAAGGATAAACTTCATGCCTATCAAGTATCAGCACGAATGGGAGAGCTATGGTGTGAAAATAAAGGAGAACGTGTACTGATGTCGGGGAAGGCAATTACCTATCTTCAGGGAGAGATTTCGGTCAATAGTTAGGTTAAATATCCATGAAAATGAAGATCGAAACCTTCATTTTCATGGATATTAATTGAGTTAAAAATTCGGTTTCAATACATATTTATCGTAGAAACGGAAGATATGCTCTGTGGCTTCTTCCGCTGTATCAACTAATCGATATAGATTTAAATCATCTTCTTTGATGTTATTTTCTACATTTAGCATCGTATTTTTTACCCATTCCATCAATCCCGACCAATAATCTTTTCCTACCAATACGATAGGGAAGCGTGCCACTTTCCCTGTTTGGATAAGGGTTAGGGCTTCAAATAGCTCATCCATGGTGCCAAAGCCACCTGGTAGTACAATAAAGCCTTGCGAGTACTTCATGAACATCACCTTGCGGACAAAGAAATAGTCGAATTCTAGGATTTTATCGCGATCAATATATTTATTATGGAATTGTTCAAAAGGAAGGTCGATATTTAAGCCTACTGATTTACCTCCTGCTTCAAATGCACCTTTGTTTGCGGCCTCCATAATACCTGGTCCGCCGCCAGAAATTACCCCATAACCACGCTCTGTTAACATACGAGCACAATCTTCAGCAATTTTATAATATTTGTTTTCAGATGCAGTTCTTGCAGAACCGAAAATTGAAACACATGGACCAATTTTAGCAAGTTTTTCAAAGCCATCCACAAATTCGGCCATGATTTTAAATATCTGCCAAGAGTCGGTTACTTTTATTTCTTGCCAATTTTTATTTTCAAAGGCATTTCTCAGCTTATCATCCATGCTCATATTATTCTCTGTTTGAATTAAAATTCCGTATTGCCTGTTTTAGGCTTGCTAATGAGTATTAATCCGATAAAAGTGATTAAACCATTAACAACAATAAGTTCATTGTCAAAAACGTATCCACCCATTAAAGTAGCTGAATTTGCATTTAAGAAATAACAAACAGCTGGAGAAATAAGACAGATAATTGGTACTAATTTATCTCTAACTCCTCTACTTTTTACAAATAAACCAAATCCGTATAGCCCTAATAATGGACCGTAAGTATAAGATGCTACAATGAAAATTGCACTCACCACAGCTGCATTATTTACTGCATTGAAGAGGATTACTACCAAAAACATAAATAATGAAAAACCAATATGTACCAAGTGTCTATTTCTTATTGATGCTTTAGAATTGATATCTTCCTTTTTTGAGAAGTCTAAGAAATCTACACAAAACGACGTTGTTAAGGCAGTTAATGCAGAATCTGTAGTCGCAAAAGTTGCTGCTGTTAATCCCAACATAAATACAATTGCAGGTATTGCTGCTAGGTGATTAAGTGCAATTTCTGGAAATAGGAAGTCGGTACGTGGCTTACCAGTTATACTATCTACGGGTATTTCAATGCCATTTTGACTTGCATAAACATATAATAATGCACCAACACTCAAAAAGAAAATATTAATTACTACAAATACCGCAGTGAAAGTAAACATGTTTTTTTGTGCTTCACCAATATTTTTGCAGCTTAAGTTTTTCTGCATCATATCTTGGTCTAGACCAGTCATTGCGATGGTTACAAATATCCCACCCAACAATTGCTTGCTCACATGGAATTTACTGGTTATAAAATCCTCGTAGAAGAACACCTTGGAATAACCGCTATTCTTGATGGTTTCAAATGCTTGGAAAATATTCAAATCAAGGCTATCGCAGATAAAGAATATAGTTAAAATTACCGACAAAACCAAAAATATCGTCTGAAGGGTGTCTGTAATAATGATAGTTTTCAATCCGCCTTTATAGGTATAAGACCAGATTAATCCCAAAGAAATTAATACAGTTGCCCAAAATGGAACGCCATAAGAGTCGAAAATGAATCTTTGTAACACGATAACTACCAAATAGAGTCTAAAGGATGAACCAATCGTTCTGCTTAAAAGAAAGATACTAGCCGCTGTTTTATAGCTGTATGTTCCTAAACGTTCTTCAATATAGGTATAAATTGAAGTTAGGTTCATGCGATAATAAAGGGGGAGTAAAACCGTGGCAATCAAAATAAAGCCAATGGCATTACCCAAAACAAACTGAAAATATTTGAATTCATTACCTGCGGGGTTTCCTACTTCACCGGGGACTGACACAAAGGTTACACCAGATAATGCAGTTCCAATCATTCCAAAGGCAACTAAATACCACTTTGAATTTCTATTTGCTGTAAAGAAGGTGGAGTTGTCGGACGATTTTTTTGATGTAAAGTATGAAATGCTTAGGAGAATGATAAAATATCCTAATAAAAAGCTTAATAAAATGCCTGGAGCCATAATTATTTATTTTTGTAAACGTCTAAATTAACAAATATTTCATATTTCGTTTAAATCATTTCATGCTTCTCGCATTTTTTTGATTTTAATGAGTCTAATAAATTAAGCATCAAGCATGTGCGGAAATCAGTATTTTTAAATTTAAATTTGCAACATGAATTTTTCTTCTAAACTTTTAGAAAATGCGGTCAACGAATTTTCGTCTTTACCGGGAATTGGACAGAAAACTGCCTTGCGTTTGGTTTTGCATTTATTAAATCAGCCGACTGCCGAGGTAGAAAAGTTTAGTAATGCCCTCACTACTTTAAAAAGAGATATTCGTTTTTGCGAAATTTGCTTCAATATTTCAGATCATGCTGTTTGCGAAATTTGTAGTTCTGTAAAAAGAGATAAATCCTTAGTTTGTGTTGTTGAAGATACAAGGGATGTGATGGCGATTGAAAATACTGGGACTTATCAAGGTGTTTATCATGTTTTAGGCGGATTGATTTCGCCGATGGATGGGATTGGACCATCAGATTTGAGCATTGATAAATTAGTTGATCGGGTAAAGGAGGGTGCGATAAAAGAAGTTATTCTTGCCATTAGCGCCACCATGGAAGGGGATACAACTATTTTTTATTTATATAAAAAATTAAAGGATTCTGGAGTGCAAATCAGTACAATTGCTAGAGGAATTGCCTTTGGTGGCGAATTAGAATATGTAGATGAAATTACTTTGGGAAGATCTATTGCTACTCGAGTTCCCTATGAAAACTCATTAAGTAGATAATCTAGCTTTTTACACTATAAAATTAACAAAATCATTTTCAATGAATCTTAAAAACAAAACGGTTATAATTACGGGTGCATCATCAGGAATAGGAAAATCATGTGCGGAGCAGTTTGCTAAAAAGGGAGCTAATTTGGTGCTTGGTGCTCGTCAATATGTTACACTTTGTGAAGTGGCTCAAGATCTTGAAAAACGTTATGGCATAAGAGCCATTGCAGTTCAGTGTGATGTTTCTAAAGAATCGGATTGCAAAGATTTGATTGATCAAGCTAATAATTCATTCAAGCGTATTGATGTGCTTATAAATAATGCTGGTATTTCTATGAGGGCTTTATTTAAGGATTTGGATTTGTTAGTACTAAGGAATTTAATGGATGTTAATTTTTGGGGGACTGTTTACTGTACCAAATTTGCATTACCTGAATTATTGAAAAATCAAGGTTCTGTTGTTGGTGTTTCGTCGATTGCGGGTTATCGCGGACTTCCAGGGAGGACAGGCTATTCGGCCTCGAAATTTGCCATGAATGGTTTTTTGGAAGCCTTGAGGGTCGAAAATTTAAAAACGGGCTTACATGTTATGATTGCTTCACCGGGATTTACAGCATCCAATATCCGTAATGTTGCACTTGCAAAAGATGGTACATCTCAAGGCGAAACTAGTATGGATGAAGCTAAAATGATGAGTTCTGATCAAGTTGCTGAAATTATAGTGAGGGGTGTTGAACAGCGCAAACGTTCTCTTGTTATGACTTTCCAAGGTAAATTGACTGTTTTTCTTAATAAAGTGCTGCCTTCATGGTTAGATGGCTTGGTTTATAATCATTTCACTAAAGAAAAAGATCCATTGATTAAATGAAAAAATACGTACTAATTATGTTTTTGTGGCTTTCAGGCATTTCAGTTGTAATAGCTGGAATTGGGGTGAAAAGAAATATTTCATATAATGGATCAGCGAACAACCCTAGAAATCTGTTGGATGTTTATTATCCTAAAAATATTGAGCAGGCCAAAGATGTTTTTGTTTTTATTCATGGAGGCTCATGGGATAGTGGAAAAAAAGAAACCTATTGGTGGCTAGGAAAAAATATGGCTCGCAAAAATGTGGTTTCTGTAATCATTAATTATAGTTTAAGTCCCGAAGCTCAATACGAAAAAATGGCTTCTGATTGTTCAGGAGCAATAAAATGGGTGAGGGATAGCATAGCGAAATTTGGAGGTAATCCGGACCGTATTTTTGTAATGGGGCACTCGGCAGGGGGGCATTTGGCAGCTTTAATTAATAATGATCCTCGGTTTTTTAATCAAATAGGAATTACTAATCCAATTCGCGCGGTTATATTAAATGATGGCTTTGGAATGGATATGTACGAGTACCTCACTCTTGCAGAGAAAAATAAACAAACGGAGAGTTTTATGAATACCTTTTCAAAAGATACTAATCTTTGGAAGACAGGTTCTCCTATTTTTTACCTTGAAAACGTACACAATCCATATTTGATTTTTGTTGGTGAAAATACCTATCCAGCAATTAAAAAACAGTCGGACAGATTAAACAAGGAACTGATCAATGCCAATAAGAAGAGTGAACTAACCATTATTCAAGGTAAAAAACACGTCGGAATGATTTCGCAAATGATTTTTCGCAGAAATAAGATGTATAATATGATTTTGAGCTTTATGGATCGTATTCGCTGATTCAGCGATTAATTTCAGTAAGGATTTACTTTCAGCTGATTATTCTACTTTAATTATTATCTAATTTTGCATTTAATAGAAGTAAAGATTCATGTTTAAAAACCCGCTTGATCGTTTTAGATTTATTGCCTTAATTGAAGGAATATCTTTTTTACTTATCGGTTTTACAATGATTTTAAAATATAGGTATGATATGCCAGAACCTAATAAGGTAATTGGAATGGTTCATGGCGTACTATTTATAATTTATGTTTTATTGTTGATACAGGTAACTTATCTCTACAAATGGTCATTTTGGAAGTTTAGCCTAGGTTTTATCGCTTCATTAATACCTTTTGGTACATTTTACGCTGATAAAAAACTATTCTCCATTAGGAAAAATCAAGCATAAATATTTGTATCCCGCTTTTTAACAAATCGAAGAAAGCAAATAAAAACTTACTAAAGCTGCTTTTGAATCTTCTTAATTGCTGCTTCAATTGATTTCTCAGGCTCAATAATGTTGTATTCGCCCCAAAATTCGATGTCCGAGAAGTTTGAAACCTTATCAATCATGATTACGTTTTGTTTAAGTCGCTCACTCAATTTATTAGGCTCATTCGATTTCTTTTCCACCTTGGTAACAGCTAATTCAATAGTAGAATCATAATTGCTATTGAACAGTTTTTTAGCCCAGTTTACCTTGAAGGTAATATCGCCACGCGAATAAGCGAATAGCCATTTCCCATCTAATTCACGGTAATTAATTTGATAGCTTGCTAAAATTGGATAAACCTCAGAGCCACTTGGCTTTTTCTGGATAAAAAGACTACTTAATGCCTTTTTATTCTCAATATTTAGATTAAAGCTTCCGCTAATTACAGCTAAACTCTCCATATCAATATACAATTTACCAAAATAAAGTGGTTCAACAATTTGTGGTTTCTGTTCAAAAGATAGCACATAAACTTTATTGTCTCCAATTTGTGTGTTATTTTCTAAGTTAAAATTGTAGTTTGCTAGTGGATCATCCGTAAATATGAATTCAGGATACTTCATGATGTCTAAATATGCACAAGTGTAAGGGCCACCCTGCAACTTGAAACTTAAGGTATCTAACTTATTATAATCCGTGTATTTTCTACCTTTAAATAATTGTATAATATCTTCTGCAGTGCTGTTATAAGCCTGCTTTTCTATTTCTAAAACTGATTCGGTAAGTGATAAATAAGTTTTACGCTTCTTTATTGTTTCGCGGTAAAAGCCAGTCATGAGGTTTTGATTTGAGCCGTAATTTTGATCAATTTTACTCAAAACCTGCTTAAATAATTGCTCTGCATTGTTTGTTGAAACAATTACCTCGCTCAAGGCGATGTTAAATGGCTCTAATAATATTATATTATTTTCTGCTTCGAGCTCCTTTAAATTAATTGTTTTGTTTTTGTAACCTAAAAAACTAATTAATAAACGACCATCTAGTTTATTGTTTGGGACTTTGATTGAGAACTCGCCTTCGCTATTTGTTACGGTTGAAATATTGTCGCCGATCAAAGATAAGGTGGCAAAGCTTAATTCTTTTTTGCTTCGGATGTCGCTAACCTTACCTTTAAATTGCAAGAATTTTGTAGAATCATTCTCAATTAAGTTATTGCTTAATGTATTCGCTTCTGAAGAAACTAAACCCAAAATGAAAACAAATAGAGCGATAATTTTAATTTCTCTACTGATTGATTTGATTGTTTTTTTCATAATATTATTTTTAGGTCATTTCGCTTGAAGCGTTTTCAATAATTTATAATTCAAATTTACAGAGCAGGTGCTCATTAGATTATCGGTTTCGTGTAAATTTCCTACATACAATTTACGAAATAAAATCATCATTTTAAAATTTTTAGTATTTCTGTTGAATTGCAGCATAAATTTTTACATTCCTTTGTTTTTATTCTCAAATCAATAAATTTTTAATTCAGATATTTGAGCGGTATATTTTTATACTTATAATCTAAAGTTAAAGTAATGGATTCGCCTAAAAACAATCGTCAGGTAATTATTTGGTTATATATTGGTTTGGTCATGATAATGATTCAAGTTGTTATTGGTGGGATTACCCGTTTAACTGGATCTGGTTTATCTATTACCGAATGGAAACCCATTATTGGCGCTTTTCCACCTCTGAACGATCAAGCTTGGCAAGAAGCCTTCAATAAATACAAGGAAATTGCCCAGTTTAAGCATTTAAACAGTCACTTTACTTTAGAAGATTTCAAGTTTATTTTCTTTTGGGAATGGCTGCATCGGGATTGGGCAAGATTCATGGGACTCGTATTTATTTTTCCATTTATTTATTTTTTGATTACAAAGAAAATTCAGAAAAATATGGTCACGCCGATGATTGTATTATTTATTTTGGGAGGCCTGCAAGGCGCAATTGGGTGGATAATGGTGCAAAGCGGACTAAATGATCAAGATTTATATGTAAGTCATATTCGTTTGGCCGTTCATTTCATGTCGGCACTAATTTTACTTTGCTATGTATTATGGTTTGCTCTAAAACTAAGTATTGAAAAAAACCAAATTTTACATGTGCCCAATCTGAAAAAAATCAATCTTTGGCTACTAGTTATATTATTTTTCCAGTTGATTTATGGAGCATTTATGGCCGGACTTCATGCTGCATTGGCTGCAAGGACTTGGCCAGATATCAATGGGAGGCTATGGCCAGTAGGAATGCTTACAGAGGGTGGATTTTGGGCCGATATCACCCATAATTTGATTACTGTGCAATTCATTCATCGCGGATTAGCCTATATCATTTGTGTTCCTGTTTTAATCTGGCTTTGGAAATCTAAAGATTTAGCTCAAACTACATTATTGCATAAATTTCGTTTTGCACCTGTGTTTTTATTGTTTATTCAAATACTTTTAGGGGTATTGACTGTATTAAATACAACAGGTCAAATACCCTTATCATATGCAATCCTACATCAGTTTGTAGGAATGTTATTTTTACTCTCAGTGGTTTTTACGTTGTTTTTGAGTAGAGGAAAAGCTGCTATATAGTTTTATTTGTATAATGCCATTTCTCTGATTTTTGTAATAATTCAGAAAAGGTTTGTAGCTATAAAAATTTTATTCATATTTGTTAAACAATGAAAACAAAACAAATTTATACAATCTGGTGGTGGCAAATGTCTAAACATTTGGCAATCGGTTAGTTGTGTATTTTTCTATATAAAGAAATTATTACTAAGGGTTGCTCAAAGAGCAGCCCTTTTTTGTTTTAAACAATTTTGAATTTTTATTTGCATCATATTACATTATTAAAAGACAGATTATAGGTCTTAATTTATCAGGAGCATGAAAAAAATCTTAAATCACCTATTTGAGCATAAAACCTTTTCTAAGGATGAATCGAAAGAGATTTTAACAAATATCACCCAAGGAAAGTATAATTCTTCCCAAATGGCTGCTTTTATGGCTGCATTTTGCATGCGAAGTATTACCGTTGATGAACTTGAAGGCTTTAGAGATGGGATGCTCGACATTTGTCTGAAGCCAGATTTAAAAGCGTATGACTTAATAGACTTATGTGGTACTGGCGGGGATGGTAAGGATACCTTTAATATCTCCACTTTGGCCTCCTTTGTAGTCGCAGGTGCTGGTTATAAGGTTTCAAAGCATGGTAATTATGGTGTTTCTTCTGGATGCGGATCATCCAATGTAATGGAATATTTAGGTTATAATTTTTCTAATGAAACTGATCATCTGAAGAAAACTTTAGATGAAGCTGGGATTTGTTTTCTTCATGCGCCATTATTTCATCCAGCCATGAAAACAGTTGCTCCAATTAGAAGGGAATTGGGGGTAAAAACATTTTTTAACATGTTAGGTCCCTTGGTTAATCCCGCGCGTCCGAAATATCAAATGGTTGGTGTTTTTAGTCTTGAATTGGCACGTTTGTATGCTTACCTTTATCAAAAGGCAGATACAAAATACACCATTGTTCATGCTTTAGAAGGTTATGATGAGATTTCTTTAACCTGTGATTTTAAGACTTTTTCTTCCTCAGGCGAGCATATTTATTCAATTGATCAATTGGGATTCGAAAAAATTGATCCAAAATCTATTGAAGGTGGTAGCACAGTTAAGGAATCAGCAGATATTTTCAAATCAGTATTGGAAGGGAATGGCAGTTCTGAACAAAATAATGTGGTTGTTTCAAATGCAGCGGTAGCTATTAGAACGATAAAGCCTGATTTATCTTTTGCAGATTGTTTTTATGAAGCAGAAGAGGCATTGCTAAGTAAAAAAGCACTTCTGAGTTTTAAGAAAATGTTATCATGAGAATAAAGGTTTGTGGCATGAGAAATTCGGGAAATATAGTCGATTTGGCTAATTTAAATCCGGATTATTTGGGATTGATTTTTTATCAATATTCTAAACGATATGTTGGAAATCTCGATAAAGTGCTATTGAATTCATTGCCTCAATCTATTAAACTGACAGGAGTGTTTGTTGATGAAGAAATTGAAGAAGTGATTGAAATGGCTTTGGAGTATAATTTAAATGCTCTTCAGCTCCATGGTAGTGAGTCGGTAGCTTATTGTCAGCAATTGAAAAATGACCTTTCAATAAAAGCACCTTCAAAAAAAATTGATTTACTTAAAGCTTTCGGAATAAGCTCAACCTTTAATTTCGGAGTATTGAAGCCTTATAATGATGTGGTAGATTATTTTTTGTTTGATACCAAAACTGAAGGGCATGGAGGTTCGGGACTTATCTTCGATTGGCGAAAATTAGAAGATTATAAAGAAGAAAAACCTTTCTTTTTGAGTGGGGGATTGAGTCTTGAAAATATTCAAGAAGTGCACGAATTAGCACTTGAACATTTATATGGTGTTGATTTGAATAGTAAATTTGAAATAGAACCTGGTTTGAAAGATATCGAAAGTCTTCAATCTGCATTTGATATAATTAGAAAATAAAATCAACCTCTCGGGGTGAAAAAATAAAAATATGAACAGAGAATTTGTTAAAAGTTCAGAAAACTGGGGAGTAAATCCTAAGGGTTATTTCGGTGATTTTGGTGGCGCATATATTCCTGAAATGCTTTACCCAAATGTGGAGCATCTGCGTCAACAATATTTGGATATTATTTATGAACCTGCTTTTCAGGAGGAATTTCATCAATTATTGAAAGATTATGTAGGTAGGCCTTCGCCTTTATTTCATGCAGAACGCTTATCTGCTAGGTATGGAGCTACTATTTATCTTAAGCGAGAGGACCTGAATCATACTGGAGCTCATAAAATCAATAATACCATTGGTCAGATTTTACTTGCAGAGCGCCTTGGTAAGAAACGAATTATTGCTGAGACGGGTGCTGGTCAGCACGGGGTGGCAACGGCGACTGTGTGTGCTCTAAAGGGGCTAGAATGCATTATCTATATGGGCGAGGTTGATATTGAACGTCAAGCACCCAATGTAGCCAGAATGAAAATGATGGGCGCCAAAGTGGTTCCTGCAATTTCTGGTAGTAAAACCCTGAAAGATGCTACCAATGAAGCAATGCGCGACTGGATTAATAATCCTACTGATACGCATTATATTATCGGTTCTGTTGTAGGCCCTCATCCATATCCAGATATGGTGGCAAGGTTTCAATCAGTAATTTCGGAAGAGACTAAAAAACAGCTTTTTGAAAAAACTGGTTCCGAAACACCAGACATCGTGATGGCTTGTGTGGGTGGTGGAAGTAATGCCATGGGAATGTTTTACCACTTCCTGGATGATGAACAGGTAAAACTTATTGCTGTTGAAGCTGCAGGATTAGGAGTAAACAGCGGTGAATCTGCTGCAACTACCAGTTTGGGAAAAGAAGGAGTGTTGCATGGCAGTCGCTCATTATTAATGCAAAGTGATGATGGTCAGGTAATTGAGCCTTATTCTATTTCTGCCGGATTAGATTACCCTGGTATCGGTCCGCAACATGCTCATTTATTTAAACAGCATCGGGCCGAATACGTAAGCATTACCGATGAGGAAGCTATGCAGGCTGGTAGACTTTGCTCCGAACTAGAGGGAATTATTCCTGCAATTGAGACTGCACATGCACTTGCTCATCTTGAAAAAATGAAGTTTAAAGGTGATGAATCTGTCGTGATTTGCTTGTCGGGTCGCGGTGATAAAGACCTTGATACTTATATGAAATATTTTAATCTTTAAATTGCTCTTAATCAGTATTTTATAATTGATAATAACATAAAATGAATAGACTGAACCAATTGTTTCAAAATAAAAAAGAATCTCTTTTATCCATTTATTTTACAGCAGGATATCCCAATTTAACGAGCACTTTAGATATTGCCGAAGCTGTTGAGAAAGCGGGTGCCGATTTTATAGAAATTGGCTTTCCATATTCCGACCCCTTGGCTGATGGGCCCGTAATACAAAATAGTTCTTTAAAAGCTCTTCAAAACGGGATGAATCTTAAATTTCTATTTGAACAATTAAAAGAGCTTCGCGCGCGTGTTTCCATACCAGTTTTATTGATGGGATATGTGAATCCGGTTTTACAGTATGGTGTAAAGAATTTTTGTGAATCTTGTGCCGCAGTAGGAGTAGATGGAGTTATTGTTCCAGATCTACCGATGGTTGAGTATGAAGAATTTTATAAGGATGATTTTCTGAATAATAAAATCAGTAATATTTTCTTGGTTACGCCTCAAACATCAGAAGAACGTATCCTTAAAATTGATGAGCTTAGCAATGCTTTCATTTATTTGCTTTCCTCATCTTCAACCACTGGAAAAAACTTAACTGTTTCTAATGAGGCCGATGCTTATTTCGCAAGAATTAAGTCTATGAATTTAAAAAATCCTACCATGATTGGTTTTGGTATTTCAGATCAAAAAAGCTTCAATAAAGCTGCCGAGTATACTCGAGGAGCAATTGTAGGCAGTGCATTCGTTAAGTTTTTAGATACTGAAAATGCTTTGGAACGTATTCCAGAATTTATCAAATCAATACGTTCTTAGAACGTATTTGATTCTAGATCTATTTTAGCTTTTTTATTGTTTTTTGTATTGAGTGAACCCAAAAATAGATAGCCTATGATTCCAGAAGTAATTGATGCAACCAAAATTGAGAATTTTGCTTCTACTTGATATTCAGGATTACTGAATGATAAAAGTGCAATAAAAATGGACATGGTAAATCCTATTCCAGCCAATAATCCTAAGCCGATAATATGTTTCCAATTGGCATTGTTGGGCAATTTTGCAAAACCTAATTGAACCGATAGCCAAGAAAAAAGAGTAACCCCAATTGGTTTTCCCAAGGCTAGGCCTAAAATGATGCCAATGCCTAGCGGACTAGTCAATCCATCGAGCATTTTGCTTTCAAACTGAATATTGGTATTTGCTAAAGCAAAAATGGGCATGATTATAAAGTTTACAGGCCTCACAATGATGTGCTCTAATTCTTCTAATGGAGAGGCCTCTTTCTCAGGATTTGTTGGAATTGTTAATGCCAATAAAACTCCAGCAATAGTAGCATGAATTCCTGAATGGTGGACAAAATACCATAAAAATATGCCAGGAATGATGTAAAAAACTAATTTTTTAACTCCGAATCTATTGAATAAAATTAGCATGGCTAAGATTCCTGCCGAATACAATAATTGCATCCAATGTAATTCATTGGTATAAAAAATGGCAATCACCAATATTGCACCTAAATCATCCGCAATTGCTAAAGCTGCTAAAAATATTTTTAAAGATGAAGGAACACGTTTACCTAGTAAGGAGATGACACCAAGTGCAAAAGCAATATCTGTAGCCATCGGAATGCCCCAGCCGCCATTTGTTTCTGTGTTGAAGTTGAAAATGGAATAAATGATTGCTGGAAAAATCATTCCTCCTAAAGCTGCAAATATGGGCATGGCGGCTTTTTGAGGACTCGATAACTCTCCCTCAATAATTTCACGCTTTATTTCTAATCCCACAAGTAGGAAAAAAATCGCCATTAAGCCATCATTTATCCAAAGGGAGATGGAGTATTCTAATTGGAGATTGGGGCTACTATACCCTATTTTTGTATCTAAAAAATTCTGAAATGCTTGCCCTAAACTTGAATTAGCAATAATCAATGAAATAATTACACATAAAATCAGAATGACACCCCCAACTTGCTGAGATTTTAAAAAAATTTTAAAAGGGTCAAAATTAATTCTTGGCAACATAAAAGCTAATCAATTTAGAATATAAATTACTAAAGTAAATAACGTGCTTTTAAATGAATTTTTATAAAAATTCGCTTAAATTCCCCTTTCCTTGACGTAAAATTTCAAAATCACCTTCACTACAATCTACAATAGTGGATGGCTCATTATCTCCATATCCACCATCAACTACTAAATCTACAAGCTCTTCATATTTTTCATGAATCAACTCAGGATCAGTCGAATACTCAATAATTTCATCTTCATGGTGTATGGATGTGGAGATTATCGGATTTCCTAGCATTTGAACAATTGAGCGTGCAATAGTGCTGTTTGGTACCCGAATTCCGACAGTTTTTTTATTAGAACTTAGCAATTTTGGGACATTTTTATTGGCATTGAAAATGAATGTAAATGGACCAGGAAGTGCTTTTTTCAAGATTCTATAGGTCTCATTATCAATCGGTTTAGTGTAATCAGAAATGTGCCTTAAATCGTAACACACAAATGAAAAATTCGCTTTTTCTGGTTTTATGCCTTTTATTTTACAAATTCTTTCAATTGCTTTTGAGTTAGTAATATCACAGCCCATCCCATAAACCGTATCGGTAGGATAAATTATTATCCCTCCTTTTTTAAGCACGTCAACAACCTGCTGAATTGCTTTTTCATTTGGGTTTTCTGGGTAGATTTTAATCAGCATAATGGATATTTATTAATTTCTCAAAAGCATTTTTTATAAAATCAGACCTAAATAAATGAGCCTTTAACCCATTTTTAGATTAAAATTCAGCGTTTTTTGGAGTCCTTGGGAAAGGAATAACATCTCTAATATTGGTCATTCCAGTAACGAAAAGCACTAACCTTTCAAATCCTAATCCAAATCCGGCATGTGGAGCTGATCCAAAACGACGGGTATCTAAGTACCAAGACATTTCTTCGGCAGGAATGTGCATTTCTGCCATTCTTTTCTCCAATTTCTCTAATCTTTCTTCACGTTGTGATCCACCAACAATTTCGCCAATACCTGGGAAAAGAATATCCATAGCACGAACAGTTGTTCTTCCTTCGGCATCAGGCTCGTTCATTCTCATGTAGAATGATTTAATGTCGGCAGGATAATCTGTTAAAATAACGGGTTTTTTGAAGTGCTTTTCAACCAAATAGCGTTCATGTTCTGATTGTAAATCCGAACCCCAGCCTTCAATTAAATATTTGAACTGTTTCTTTTGATTAGGCTTTGAGTTTCTAAGGATAGAAATAGCTTCCGTATAGGTAATTCTTTCAAAATCATTATCCAAACAGAAGTTCAATTTAGTTAATAAGTCAAATTCTGAACGCTCTGCCTGTGGTTTTTGTTTGTCTTCTTCTAAAAGTCTATTTTTTAAGAACTCGAGCTCATCAGCACAATGCTCTATCGCATAGCGAATTACATATTTCAGTAACTCCTCTGCCAAGTCCATATTATCAGTTAGATCATAAAAGGCCATCTCAGGCTCAATCATCCAAAACTCGGCTAAATGACGCGTAGTATTCGAGTTTTCGGCTCTAAAAGTAGGGCCAAAAGTGTAAATATCACCAAAAGCCATTGCTGCTAATTCACCTTCTAGCTGCCCAGATACTGTTAAATTAGTGGCTTTACCAAAGAAATCTTCTTTATAATTTACGGTTCCATCTTCATTACGTGGTATATGATCCGGGTCAAAAGTGGATACACGAAACATCTCACCAGCCCCCTCCGCATCAGAAGCCGTAATAATTGGAGTATGCATGTAAACAAATCCTTTTTCATTGAAGAATTGATGAACAGCAAATGCTAAAGCATGTCTGATTTTGAAAACCGCATTGAAGGTATTGGTACGAAATCTTAAATGGGCAATCTCACGTAAGAATTCAAGGCTATGTTTTTTAGGCTGTAATGGGAATTTTTCCGCATCACTATCACCCAAAATTTCAATTTCATTTACCTTTATTTCAATTTTCTGACCTTTTCCTAATGATTCAACTACTTCTCCTTGAATGGAAACTGCAGCACCTGTTGTAATTCTTTTTAAGAGGCTTTCATTCAACGTGTTAAAGTCAACAACTGCTTGAATATTATTTATTGTCGAGCCATCATTTAAAGCAATAAATTGATTGTTTCTAAATGTTCTAACCCATCCCATCACGGAAACTTGTTTTCCGAAATCACTAGAATTTAATAAATCTTTAATTTTTGTACGCTTAGCCATCTTTTTTGTATGAATTGCAAAAATACAAATCGTTCTGTTAACCACAAGTTTAAGCTTAGGTCTGCAGAATGATTATTTACATGTTTTGAGGTCGCTTGTTACAGCCTCGGAATCATAAAAACCCTGTTTGTTGCCAAAACTATTGGTGATATAAACAATTACCTGTGCGATATCTATGTCGGCTAAAGTTTCATTACCCGGCATTATTTCATCATAGGTGATGTTATTTATTTTTATTTCACCCTGCTGACCATATCTAATCATGCAGGCTAATTGATTTTTATTTAGTTTTAAATAGGTCGTATCAGTTAATGGTGGGTACAAAGTCCCAAGTCCTTTACCATCAGCACCATGACAACTTTGGCAACTTTTTTCATAAATACGTTTTCCATTAACATAGTAGCGCTTATGATCTAAACTGTTTTCATTTTGGCAGGATTGAATACTAATTCCAATTCCTAAAGCAAATAAAACGCTGTAAATTAAGCTATTTCGCATTACCAAATTCTTCCTTCAACAAAATATCCATGTCGAGCATCAATTGCTTAACTTGATCTTCTTTTGTACCATCATAAGCACCTCTGATACGTTTTTTTGTATCTACAAGTATAAACCAACCCTGATGTACTAGTCCCTGTGGGTCTGTATTATCTTCATAAGCAGCCACTAAATAACTTTTTGCTGCAATATTGAAAATAGAATCACGGCTACCATGCACAAACTCCCACTGATTGCCTTCAAGGCCAAGTTTTGTTGCATATTTTTTTAATTTAGAAGGCAAATCGTATTTGATATCAATGGTATGGGAGAGAAATTTAACTTTTGAATCACCTTTGTATTTATTATACACGTTGAGCATGTTGCGGTGCATAATCGGACAAATAGTATTGCATGAGGTGAAAAAGAAATCGGTTACATAAATTTTATTGTAGAAATCTTTATCACTTACTAGAATGCTGTCTTGATTGAAATAACTAAAGGCTGGGATGCTTTGGTAAAGGGTGTCAATTACTACTTTTCCATCCACTGTTTTTTCAATCGGCTCACGTTCTCCTAGAATGGGAAGTTTATCTTCAGATTTATTTGTACAAGACTTAAGAATCAAGCCTAAAAGAGCAATAAATAGTACCTTTTTCATGACACAAATATACTTGCTTTTTTACTCTTTTAGGCAATAATTTGAAGGAATTACACTGCTAAATCTTTCATAATCAGATCGATTTTTTCATCTAATAAATGTTCCTTAGCGCTAAACTCGTTTTTATTTGGAAGATCAGTCTTTACACTACAATAAAATTTGATTTTTGGCTCGGTGCCCGATGGCCTTGCAGAGATGATACTGCCATCAGCAGTGATAAACTGTAAAACATCCGATTTTGGATAATTCAGATTTTTTTCGTATCTTGTAGTTAAGTCGATTTCTTTTCCTAGCTCATAATCCTTTAGGCAAACCACTTTTGAACCGCCCAAATTTATAGGGGTATTTGTTCTGAAGCGCTCCATCAATGCTTTTATTTCTTCAGCTCCAGCTTTGCCTTTTTTAGTGATGGATACCAGTTTTTCTTTATAAAAACCATATTCATGATACATATCCAACATGGCCTCGTATAAACTACTGCCTTTATCCTTGTAAAAAGCAGTCATTTCAGCAATAAAAGCACATGAAATAACAGCATCTTTATCTCTGACTAAATCGCCTACTAAATAGCCGTAACTTTCTTCTCCTCCAGCAATAAAGGTTTTTTTGCCTTGTAGCTCTGTAATTAATGCTCCAATCCACTTAAATCCTGTTAAAGTCTCGTAAAAGCTAACTTTCTTTGCTCTGGCAATTTCTTCAACTAATTTTGTGGTAACCACCGTAGAAACTATGTACTCATTGCCACTAAGCTTTCCTTTTTGCTCCCAGGCTGTCAATAGATAATTAATTAATAAACTACCTGTTTGATTTCCATTCAGTAAAATAAACTCGCCTTCATTATTTTTAACAGCAATTCCCACCCGATCAGCGTCTGGATCTGTCGCTAACACTAAATCGGCATCAATTTCTTTCGCTTTTGCCAAGGCTAGGGTCAATGCTTCTTTTTCTTCCGGATTTGGATAGATTACCGTCGGGAAGTTTCCATCAGGTATAGATTGCTCTTCAACTAAAGTAAGGTTGGTGAAACCGAAGTGTTTTAATGCGGCTGGGACTAATGTAATTCCCGTTCCATGGATAGGAGAGTAGACTATTTTTAAGTCTTTTTGGCGCGAAATGGCATCCTGTGATACAGAAAGTTCCTTTATTTTATCTAAATATAAATGATCTATTTTTTCGTCAAGTAGCTCAATATTAGCCTCAATGCGATCAAATTTCACTAAATCAACAGTACTTATTTTCGATACTTCATCCATCACCAATTTATCATCTGGCGATGTGAATTGTCCGCCATCACTTCCATAAGCCTTATAACCATTATATTCTTTTGGATTGTGGGAAGCGGTAATCATGACACCACTCTTGCATCCTAGATGTCGGATGGCGAAAGATAATTCGGGAGTTGGCCTTAATTCTTTAAAGAAATATACTTTTATTCCATTTGCAGAAAATACATCGGCAGTAATCTTCGCAAAATAATCAGAATTATTTCTGCTATCATGTGCAATGGCAACACTAATTTGCTCTCCGGGATACTTTTTTAATAAGAAATTACTCAATCCCTGTGTTGCTGAGCCAATGGTATATTTATTGATGCGATTAGTACCCGGACCCATTGTTCCTCTTAGTCCGCCAGTACCAAACTCCAAATCTCTATAAAATGAATCAACAAGCTCATTTGTAGAGCCCGAATCTAATAAAGACTTAATTTCATTTTTGGTATCTAAATCATAGCGTCCATTAAGCCAAACATTGATTTTATCTAAAATTGAGGACTCCAACTCGTGCATAATTATTAATTTTTATTTGTGTTTTATTCTGACCGGGAATGATCATGGCTAAACACACCAAATTTTATTTTGTTTGGTGTGAAAAATAGAATGGTTTTTTCTATTTTTAGCATCTCAATCCGCAAGTATAAAAATCATTTGTGGCAATTTAAAATTCAAGTTTAAATGAAGGTATTAAAGTTTGGTGGAACATCGGTTGGGAGTCCCGATCGGATGAAGAATTTATTGGATATTATTAAACCTAAAAACAAACAGATTGTTGTTCTATCTGCTGTTTCTGGGACTACAAACAGTCTTTTGGAGATTTCACAGGCTTATCTAGCTGAGGATAAACAGAAGGCTGCCGACTTAATTTCTGTACTAAAAGCCAAATATGAAATATTTATAAAAGAACTTTTCTCTAGCGATGAGGCTTATGAAAATGGTAAGGATTTAATTGACTATCATTTCAATTTACTATCTTCTTTTTCGAATGAACTGTTTACAAGTATTGAAGAAAAGGTTATTCTAGCTCAAGGGGAATTAATTTCTACTACTCTTTATCACATATATTTAACAGAAATAGGTGTGAAATCTGTGCTTTTGCCAGCACTTGATTTCATGAAGATTGATGAGGATAATGAGCCCATTATTCCTTTTATTTCTGAACATTTAAAAGTTTTACTTGATCAATATCCAACTGATATCTTGTTTATCACGCAAGGTTATATTTGTCGTAATTCTTTTGGTGAGATTGATAATCTTCGTCGTGGCGGAAGTGATTATACTGCTTCCTTAATTGGTGCTGCCATTGCTGCCGAGGAAGTTCAAATATGGACTGACATCGACGGAATGCACAATAATGATCCAAGAATTGTAAAAGGTACCAAGCCGATTGCCGTTTTATCTTTCGACGAAGCTGCCGAGCTTGCTTATTTCGGTGCTAAGATTCTTCACCCACAGAGTGTTTTTCCTGCTCAAAAATATAAAGTGCCGGTGCGTTTGCTCAACACCATGGAGCCCGATGCTCCAGGTACCCTAATTACGAATGAAAGTGAACGTGGGAAAATTAAATCCATCGCTGCCAAGGATGGTATTACAGCCATTAAAATTCAATCAAGCCGTATGCTTTTAGCTTATGGTTTCTTGAGACGTGTTTTTGAGGTTTTTGAGCGTTATAAAACACCAATTGACATGATAACAACCTCGGAAGTGGCGGTTTCAGTAACAATTGATGAAACGCAACATCTTGATGAAATTCTACAAGAATTGAAAAGCTTTGGATCGGTTGATGTTGATCATAATCAAACAATTGTTTGTGTAGTAGGCGATTTTGGCGTAGAAAAACATGGTTTTGCCGCTCGTGTTCTAGAAGCCATTAAGCATATTCCACTTCGTATGATTTCCTACGGCGGAAGTAGTTACAATATTTCTTTACTTGTTAAAAATGAGGATAAAGTAGAGGTTCTGAGGTCATTACATAATCGTTTATTTGAATAAGATACTCAATCTGCTTCGGTAGATATATTTTTTTATATGCTAAATAAGGATACAATTTCAGGTTTCAAGGAGTTAGAAACTCCCTTTTATTATTATGATCTTAAGTTGCTAGAGCATACTCTTGAGACTTGCCGCGTGGCAGCCGATAAATTCGGCTTTCATGTTCATTATGCTCTAAAAGCTAATTTTAATGAGCAGGTTTTGGAGGCTATTCGCAAAATTGGCTTTGGAGCTGATTGTGTGAGTGGTAATGAAGTAAAAAAGGCAATCGACCTAGGTTTCGACTCACAAAAAGTAGTTTTTGCTGGTGTGGGTAAGTCGGATAAAGAAATTATCGAAGCTCTAAATAGTGATATTTATTGTTTTAACGTGGAGTCGGTGCAAGAGCTTGAAATTATCAACGGACTAGCTGCCAAGCTCGGGAAAGAAGCTCGTGTAGCACTGCGTATTAATCCGAATGTAGATGCGCATACGCATCAATATATTACTACGGGACTTGAAGAAAATAAGTTTGGTATAAATCAATGGGAGCTCAATGCTTGTATTGAGCAATTAAAGGCTTGTAAACAACTTAAGCTTATCGGGATACATTTTCATATCGGTTCACAAATTACTAATCTGGAAGTCTTTAAAAGTCTTTGTTTGAAGGTAAACGAACTTAATGTTTGGTTTGCAGATCATGGATATCAATTAAAGGTTTTGAATGTGGGTGGCGGTTTAGGTGTGGATTATCATGCACCTGACGAAAACCCGATTAATGATTTTGAGAGTTATTTTACGATTTTTAATCAGTTTTTAGAGCGTAGAAATGATCAGGAAGTCCATTTTGAATTGGGTAGGGCACTAGTTGCTCAATGCGGAAGCTTGATTAGTCGTATTCTCTATGTAAAAAATGGATTGAAAAAGAATTTCTTGATTTTAGATGCTGGAATGACCGAATTAATGCGTCCGGCACTTTATCAAGCTTACCATAAGATTGAAAATATCAGCTCTTTATCTGATAAAAAGATAAAATATGACGTTGTAGGTCCGATTTGCGAGAGCACAGATTGCTTCGGTAAAGAAGTGGAGCTTCCAGAATCTTTTCGTGGCGATTTAATTGCTATTAGAACCGCTGGTGCCTATGGCGAAGTGATGTCTTCGGGATATAATTTGCGTGAACGAGTGAAATCGGTTTATTCGAAGTAGATTTCAGTTTACCGCTGGCTGAGGTTCTCGAAGTCCGTAATCAGTTATCAGTTGTTAGTTATCGGTTGTCAGTTATCGGTTGTCAGGCTGGCGGCATCTATTTACCTGTGAATGAGGTTCTTGATGGCCGTTATTTTTATCAGTTATCGGTTGTCAGGCTGGTGATATTTATTTACCTGTGAATGAGGTTCTCGAAGCCCGTTATTAAAGTTAGGAAAGGAGTTGTCTTTGTCAGTTAACCGTTTTAAGACTGTGCAACATCTGAAACATTTTGTGCTGGTTAAAGATTTTTTGTCCTTACTCTTGGCTCCTTATTCCTAATTTATTTCTCACCATAACACCTAAATCCTATACAAACGCGTTCAAACCAGTAATATCCATTCCAGTAATCAATAAATGGATATCATGAGTCCCTTCATAGGTAACTACTGATTCTAGGTTCATCATATGTCTCATTACTGGGTATTCGCCGGTGATGCCCATTCCGCCAAGCATTTGACGTGCCTCACGGGCGATATTTATAGCAGTTTCAACGCTATTTCTTTTAGCCATTGAAATTTGTGCAGGAGTGGCTCTGTTATCATTTTTTAAGACACCTAAGCGCCAAACAAGGAGTTGAGCTTTTGTGATTTCAGTTATCATTTCAGCCAGTTTTTTCTGTTGTAATTGGAATCCACCAATTGGGCGGCCAAATTGTATGCGTTCTTTAGAATAACGTAAAGCCGTATCGTAGCAGTCCATGGCCGCACCTAATGCCCCCCAAGCAATTCCATATCGCGCTTGGTTTAAGCAACTCAAGGGACCTTTCAATCCTTTTATATTTGGTAATAAATTCTTTTTAGGCACTTTCACATTATCGAACACCAATTCGCCACTTGCAGAAGCTCTTAAACTCCATTTTCCATGAATTTCTGGCGCGCTAAAACCTTCCATGTCTTTTTCAACGATCACTCCACGAATTATGCCCTCCTCATCTTTTGCCCAAACAATAGCTATATCTGCGAAAGGAGAGTTCGAAATCCACATTTTAGCACCATTTAGCAAGTAGTAGTCACCCATATCTTTAATATTGGTAATCATACTTCCTGGGTCAGAACCATGATCAGGCTCTGTTAATCCAAAGCATCCCATGTACTCGCCTGAAGCTAATTTTGGTAAATAATGCATTTTTTGCTCCTCCGAACCGAACGCAAAAATTGGGTACATTACCAAAGAACCCTGAACAGAAGCAGTAGAGCGAATACCTGAATCACCACGTTCAATTTCTTGCATGATTAAACCATAGGAAATATAATCTAAACCTGCTCCACCATAATTTGCGGGTATGGTGGGACCGAAAGCACCAACCTCAGCTAATCCAGGAAGCAAATGCTTAGGAAAAATAGCCTTCTGTGCGCAATCTTCAATTATGGGACTTACTTCTTTCTTAACCCAGCTACGAACGGTATCGCGGACTAATTTATGTTCATCAGTCAATAATTCATCTATCTGATAATAATCGGGAGCTTCAAAAAGGTCTTTTTTAGATGATTTTATGATTGAATTTAGGTCGTAATCTTGATTGGACATGGCAATATGCTTTTTTTCAAAATTAGTAAAATATGGTGGTAAAGTGAATTATTTCTTTCAAATAAATGGTAGTAGAATCACTTAGAGTTGATTTATAAAAACTGAAAATTAGATCT
This sequence comes from Daejeonella sp., assembly GCF_044342615.1. Lineage (GTDB taxonomy): Bacteria > Bacteroidota > Bacteroidia > Sphingobacteriales > Sphingobacteriaceae > Daejeonella. Next base: position 35,047 of record NZ_JBIIPN010000005.1, read on the forward strand.
GTTATTTATAGTTTTTTGAGTGTTAAAAAAAATAAGAGAATAAATTTCTGACTCTCATTTCTCAAAATTGATTCAACGTATTATCCTTTTCAACAATTATTCTATCTTTGAATTATGACTTGGAAATTAGTAAAAGAAGAATTGCCAGAGCAGGCTAAAGACGTATTATTATTTGATGGTGGACAAATTTATTTTGGCTTTTATAGCGAAATCTATGATAAATTTGTTGTGGCAGATGATAAAGTGGATTTGGAAGATTTTACGCATTGGATGGCGCTGCCAGAATTTCCTAAGAAGTAAAATTGTTAGGTCAAATTTTACCTTTTTGAAACCTCTTTTTAAGGATTGTAATGATGTCTTCAAATTATTTGAATCATCTGATACATTCCTTAAAATAGATTTCGAATAATGGATTTCTATCATTTTATCTAGAAATCGTTTCTTTAATATTTCCTGTTTTTATAAAATACCTTAGGGCAGCAGTTCAGAAATATATTATTTTCTTGCTTGTGGAGTGAAAACTTTCTTAGGCTCTGGTGGGGTAGAAGTGATATTTCCATTCTCATCCACATAAGCCATCATATCTTCTAGCTTTCCACCAGTCGAATTTTGTTGACGATCTTGCTTACGATGTTCTTTTTCCTCTTTCTTCTTCGCTCTATTTTTTTCGAGCTGCTTCTTCATAAAAGTTGCTTGTGATTTAGCCATGTTATAGTGTTAAATAATAAAATACTATCCGCTTATATTTTCGCTGCTAGGAGGGTAATGAAATCCGACTCGGAGAAATGACCTGTAAATGGATGCTAAACAAGATTGTTTTGAAAATCCATTATACAGATTTGACGAATTAATCTGCAGCTGTGAATAAAGAATAGCTTACGCTTTGTTTACAAAAATACGAAAATCGGGGCATATAAGCAAGAAAAACCGGCTATAATTAAACCAATGCGTCAAATAAGCATGCTAAGAGGATTAATTTGCAATGATCTTTATCAATGAGCCCTGTTGTACATTATCGCTTAATTGCATCCCGTTAAGGATAGAAAGTTCTTCCATGCGACTTTCTGGAACCTTGAAAGCGCTTAATGCCTGCTTCAATGTGCCTGTCTTTTCTACGGTTTTTATGCGAATTCTTTCAGCTTTCTTATTCAATTTTGAGGCATCTCTTAATTCTTTGAAGTTTTTCATGCTTTGTGAAAAATAAGCAGAATAGGATTCGAAATCGCCCACAGAGCTTGCTCCTAAAAGATGGTAAATAGCATTATTATGTTGTATAAAATAGTTTAATGTTCTTACGGAAGAGCTTTGAGCACCTTCTTTTGGTTTTACATCTGCAAGAACTGAAATAGCATTTAATCCGTTAACCTTCACTTGATTCGATTCAATTACCCTTAAATTATTATCCGCAACGGCTTTCTCTGCTGCCGCTTGTAAATTAGTGCCTCCCGCTAAGGTCATCATTAAGATCGCTTTACCATCTTTGGGTGCTAGTTGAACACGCTGTGGAGTGTTTTGATAGTTCCAGCCTTGGGGCACAGGGAATTCAAATTTTAATTCTGGGTGGTAAAAAATATTGTTTTCAAGAAATCCTTGTCTCGGGTCTTCACCATAAACTAAACCCTCAATTTTTCTTAAATAGCTGTCGCGATTAATACTTGGATTATTAAGCTTTAACTTGTTTTTCCACTCTACAGATAAATTCATGACCGCAATATTTCTTGAACCCGGATTAGGGTGTGTTGATAAGAAATCAGGTAATTCTGCATTTCCACTACCATTGCTTTTTCTATCCAATGTATTGAAAAAACCCGCCATTTCTCTAGCATCATATCCTATTTTAGATGAATATTCTACACCTAATTGATCCGATTGAGTTTCAGCATCACGACCAAACTTTAAAAATAATAATCCTAAACCTTGAGAGAGGGGTTCTGCAAAATCAGCTACTTGCGGGACAAGTATCATGCTGCCAATTAATCCTACCTGACCTAGAACAGCCTTAGTTTGTTGTGATACCGAATGTCTAGCAGTAATATGTCCAATCTCATGGCCCAAAACACCCGCAAACTCGGCCTCATTATTAAAATGTGCCATAATGCCTCTAGTGAAATAAACATATCCCCCAGGTACAGCAAATGCATTCAGTACTTCTGAATCTAATATTTTAAATTCATAATTTAAATTTGGACGGTGCGAAATGGCAGCCATCTCTTTTCCCTTTTGGCTAATGAAATCTTGTAGTACCTTATTTTCATATAAACCATACTGAGCAACAATTTCTGGATCAGCATCTTTGCCCATTGCAATTTCTTGCTCTTCCGACATTAATACAATTTGCTTTTTTCCGGTTACGGGATTTACAGCGCATGAGTTGATTATAAAAATTGAGGCTATTAGGCTAGCGTATATAAATATGTTCTTCATCTTCTCGGGTTTTTATATTTTGGTTCAATATTCAAGCCAAACAATGTCATAAAATTGGATTTTGTCAGATTGTGAATGTGATTTACAAAAATAAATTACTGATTCTAAAGGATTTAAATCCCATTAAAAAGCCAGACAAAAATATTGCCTGGCTTTTTAATTTTCAAAAATACAATTTTGACGGTTTCTTCTGCCTTTTTTACAGTTCTCTAATCCAAATATTACGGAAACTAATGGGCTCACTTGGGTCGCCATGGTCTTGTAATTTGATTGGTAGAGGGCCGTGTTTTTTGTAAAATGGAGCTCCGATATAAACTGTTTCCCCTTTTATTTCGGTATTATTATGTATCAGAACGCCATTGTGAAGTGCAGTAATTCGGGCAGCAGATTTGAGGCTTCCATCTTCATTGAATTGTGGTGCTGTCCATAAAATATCATAAGTTTGCCATTCTCCCGGCTTTCTAGATGCGTTTACCAAAGGGATAGCTTGCTTGTAAATACTTCCTGCTTGTCCGTTGCTATAAGTTCCATTTTTATAGGAATCAAGTACTTGTATTTCATAACCATCGTCGCCAGGCCCAGTTGATGCCAAGAAAATTCCTGAATTCCCTCTACCTTGTCCGCTGCCACTAATTTCAGCAGGTATTAACCACTCAATGTGTAATTGGTAATTTGTAAATGATTGCTTGGTTTGGATATTACCCGTGCCTTTTTTGACTGTAAAACTATTTTCTTTAACAGTCCATTTAGCTGCAGATTTATCGTTTACCGAAAGCCACTGATCTAAATTTTTACCATCAAATAATCTGATGGCATCTGATGGAGCCTGTTGTGTTACTGTAGAAGCACTTTTGAGTTCTACTACTTTGGGTACTGGTGACCATGCTTCAGTGTCTTTAGGATTACCACCTTGCTGTGCATTTACATAGGTGATAGAACTTGTTAAAAATACGCTGATTAAAAAGATACGTTTCATGATTTATTTTTTCTGCTTAAATTCAAATTGCTAATTGAATTTGAAGGTAATATTTTCTCCTATATTTCCGGTTTTTTTTGTTGAGATTCTATAAGATATTACATAAATCTAAATTCATACTTTTGTATTTATGGGAACTGTCACTCAAAAAGTAAGCATAGAAGGTGTTCGTTTTTTTGCCTTTCACGGTTTTTATCCAGAAGAGCAGGTTTTGGGAACCGAATTCATTTTAGATATTGATACTTCTCTCGATGTTTTTGATAATGGGAAGGATGATTTGGCCAATACTGTCAATTATGTGAGGCTTTTTGAAATTGCTTCTGAAGAAATGAAAATTACTAGAAAATTGATTGAAACGGTTGCCCATTCTATTCTAGAACGTATCCGACATGAGTTTTTGGCTGTTCAATCTATTCGCGTGTCTATCCGTAAACTAAATCCGCCAATGGGTGCAGAAGTCGAAAATTCGGCTATTGAATTGATATTCAAAAGATAGAAAACATTCTTCATAAACTTCTATATTAGTTTTCTATCATTTTATTCCTTTGTTTTTCAGGTATTGGAACTGATAGCTTGCTTTTATAATCGAAAGTAACACACATCGTCTGGCCGCTTGTGCAGATTTCTTCTTTACCATCGATAATTTTTAC
>NZ_JBIIPN010000191.1:0-3854 GCF_044342615.1 Daejeonella sp.
CATTATAATCAATTTCTTGAATCATATCGCCATATAAACCTTGCTTGCTTTTACCTCTAAATGCTGCTGATGCATTAATTGGAACATGTGGCATTGGGTGTGGAATATAGGCGAAGAATGGTTTCTGTTTGTTGCGGCGAATAAAATTTATTGCTTCGTCGGTAAATTTGCTGGTTAGTAGCGCTTGATCTTCTAAAGTGCGAATGGTGTCGATTGGGGCATTGTTTCGGATCAATGGAAGAGGTGGGAAACGATGTTTGTTTGTCCCAGCTAAGGCTGGTGCACCATCATAATTTACAGGCCACATATCGTTTGAATATGGGATACCTAAATATTCATCAAAACCATGATTGAGTGGTAAAAACTCTTTAGCGTCTCCCAAATGCCATTTTCCGAATATTCCGGTGGCATAATTTTTCTGTTTTAAGAGCTCTGCAATAGTTGTTTCATCTTTTGCCAAACCTATTGGAGAGGCTGGGAATAAAGCCCCTGTTATTCCGATTCTGTTAGAATAACATCCAGTTAAAATTGCCGCACGCGAAGCGCTACACACAGCCTGAGCAGATAAAAAATTAGTAAAACGAATACCCTCAGAAGCTAAGCGGTCGATATTTGGGGTATTGATATCGAGGGCACCATAAGATGATAAATCGCCATAGCCCATATCATCCATGAAGATTAAAATGATATTCGGACTTTCAGATGCGGTGTTTTTTATAGGAGTGTTGGATTGATGAAGAGTCAGTAAAAGCAATCCGATTACTAGAATTTTTATTTTTTTGATCATGAGATGATGATATTTATTAGGCTCAAGATAAAATTTTAATAGGATAAATAAAAAGAATTGGCTTTTACTTTCTTCATTTTTCAAAAAATAATATGGTTAATTCCAATTTTTTATCCCAATCTTTGTATTAATTGATGAAAAAGCTTGTAATCACCATATTAGCTATTTTTTACCTGGGTGTTTCATCCGGGGCAACCGTGCATTTTCATCATTGCGTGGGAGAGCTAGTGGAATGGGGGTTTTCCGATAATAGTTTAGATGAAGATGGCAAATGCACGAGTTGTGGCATGAAGCAAGGAAACTCTGAACTATGTTGTAAAAGTCAAAAACAGGAACTAAAACTAAAGGAAGGCTGTAAAGCTCCTTTGAGTGTTTTTCAAATTCAGGCTTTCATCTTAGTTCCACAATCTTATATTGATTTTTCAATTTTAGCGATTCCCAAAGCTAATCAGCAAGATTTAACACTTTTTTCTGTCCCCAAATGGGGCAAAACCCCCACATTTATTCGGAATTGTAATTTCCGTATTTGATTCTTTTTCTCTGGACATTTCACTGTCCTAAATTTTTCTTTTTTTAAAATTTAATAAACATCAACCATAGCATTTTTTATGCTAATTGATTTATAATCAGATGTTTATATAAATTTTATCTATTTTTTAATCATAAATTTTAAACATGAAAAATTTATTCAATACTGGCTGTATTTTACTCGTTTTATTTTTCGCATCATGCACAAGCTCAGAAAAGCCTATTCAGGCGAGTGAAGACACGGTAACGCATACCAAATCAGATGCAATTTATACTTGTCCGATGCATCCGGAAGTCCTAAGTGATAAACCTGGAAGCTGTCCAGATTGTAAAATGGATCTTGTCGTAAAATCAGATGAAACTTCAATAAGTGATTCTACAGGTCAAGCACACCAAGAAGAACACCAACACTAAGCACGATGGTTGAGAAAATTATTTCATTTTCACTGCGTAACCGCTTCATTGTACTGCTTTTTGCAGCGGCAATTTTCACGTGGGGCATTTTCTCTGTGAAATCAAGTAAGATTGATGCAATTCCGGATTTGTCTGAAAATCAGGTTATTGTATTTACTGAATGGATGGGTAGGAGTCCTCAAATTATTGAAGATCAAATTACCTATCCCTTGGTTACGAATCTTCAGGGTTTACCTAAAGTTAAATATGTTCGTGCAAATTCCATGTTTGGGATGAGCTTCTTTTACATCATTTTTGAAGATAATGTAGATGTGTATTGGGCTCGTGCTAGAGTGCTTGAGCGACTCAATACGTTAGGAAATAGCCTTCCTGAGGGTGTGAGTCCGACGATTGGCCCCGATGGCACCGGAGTAGGCCATGTGCTTTGGTACACGCTAGATGCTCCTGGCATGGATTTGGGTGAGCAGCGTGCTGTGCAGGACTGGTACATTAAATTTGCCCTTCAAAATGTGCCTGGGGTAAGTGAAATCGCTTCTTTTGGTGGCTTTCAAAAGCAGTATCAAATTAGCATTGATCCAGATAAGTTAAGTTATTATAAATTGACTATTCAGGATGTGATGCGGGCTGTAAAAAGCAATAATAACGAGGCTGGAGGTCGAAAATTTGAGATGAGTGGTATTGCCTACATTATTAAAACTACTGGTTATTTAAAATCGATTGAGGAGATTGGCAATCTTACAATTCGAACAAAAAATTCGATTCCAGTAAAGGTACGTGATATTGGAACTGTTCAAATGGCAGGCGAAAGTCGCTTGGGCATTTTCGACTATAATGGTGAGGGTGAAGCGGTTGGTGGCATTGTGGTTTTACGCTATGGTGAGAATGCCAATGAAGTAATCAAGCGAGTTAAAACGAAAATGGCTGAGGTTAGTAAGGGTCTTCCTGAGGGGATGAAATTTACCATTGTTTATGATCGTGGAGAGTTGATTGAAGAGTCTATTTCATCCATAAAAACAACCTTGATTGAGGAAATGATTGTTGTTTCACTAATTGTGCTGATTTTCCTTCTACACTGGCGAAGTGCAATCAGTATTATTATTCAAATTCCCATTACCATAGCAGCAAGTTTTATTGTGCTTAATGCTTTCGATATTTCATCGAATATCATGTCATTAACGGGTATTGCGCTTGCAATTGGTGTAATTGTGGATAATGGAATTATTATGGCTGAAAATTCATATAAAAACCTGGCTTCAAGGCAGGCCGAACTTAATGAGCAAAGAAAAGGAGGGAACTCACATGTGGTTTAATAAAAAAAGTTCTTCATCCGCTAAGGAAGATGATTATGTTAAGCTTTCTACTGAAGAGAGGCTGAGCATTATAGAAAAAGCTTGCAAACAGGTCTCAAGAGGGGTATTTTACTCCACCATCATCATTATAGCTTCATTTTTACCTGTTTTTTTATTAACTGGCCAGGAAGGGAAACTATTTCACCCTTTAGCTTATACCAAGACATTTATTTTGGTAATTGATGCTATTTTGGTTCTTACTTTGGCGCCAGTCATAATTTCATTTTTCATGAAGGGGCGTTTCCGTCAGGAGCATGAAAACCCGATTAATAGAGGTATGGAGCGTGTTTACCTGCCTATAATTCGTGCATGTATTGGCAATAGGAAAACTACTTTAGGAATTAATATTCTGGCCTTAATAGTAAGTGTACCCATGCTGATGAGCCTAGGTAGAGAATTTATGCCTCCATTGGATGAGCAGTCAGTACTTTTTATGCCTGTTACTTTACCGGATGTTTCTAATGGGGAAATTAAGCGAATTCTACAGGTACAAGATAAGCTTATAAAATCTGTCCCAGAGGTAGATCATGTACTTGGTAAGGCGGGTAGGGCAAGTACAGCGACAGACAATTCGCCAATTAGTATGATTGAAACGATCATTGCTTTAAAGCCTAAGAGTGAATGGCGTCCTGGCATCACTAAAAAAGATATTATCAATGAGTTGGATGCTAAACTTCAAATTCCAGGGGTGGTCAATGGATGGACACAACCGATCATTAATCGTATTAATATGCTTTCTACGGGAATTAGAACGGATGTTGGTTTAAAGGTCTATG
>NZ_JBIIPN010000192.1:0-3842 GCF_044342615.1 Daejeonella sp.
AGTGACTTAGCGAGATAAAATGAGGGAAATTTGTCAAATAAGGCTTTCCATTATCATCTACCTTACAATCGATATACTCATCAGTATCCATCATTTTACGAAGCAATACACGGGTACTTAACCAATGCATATTCCTTTTCCCGCTAATCAGACTATCAAGATACGATTTCTCATGCTCTTTTAACTGGAGTTGAGCCAATAATTCATCTGCAGACTCTTCAATCTTCCAAATAGCGAAAGACGTTGAATTGTCGATTTTTTTATGATAAGCGAGAGCCATTTTAAAAATTAAAATACCTGCAAAATTATCTCAAATTAATCATAAATTAGTCCAAATCTTAAGCTTATTTATGATACTTTCTGATAAAGTCATACTCGAAGAAATTGAAAAGGGGAATATCATCATAGAACCCTTCAAAAAAGAGTGTTTAGGCACTAATTCTTATGATGTACACCTAGGTAAATATTTGGCAACATATAAAAATAGAGTCCTAGATGCGAAGGCTCATAATGAAATTGATCATTTTGAAATTCCCAAAGAAGGCTTTGTGCTTCAACCGAACACGCTCTACCTAGGGGTTACACTTGAATACACCGAAACTCACAAGCATGTTCCATTCTTGGAAGGAAAATCGAGTACCGGTCGTTTAGGTATAGATATTCATGCAACTGCAGGAAAGGGTGATGTAGGATTTTGCAATACCTGGACTTTAGAAATTTCATGTGCTCAACCGGTACGAATTTATGCAGGAATGCCAATTGGACAATTAATCTACTTTGTTGTAGAGGGTGATGTAGAAACGATGTACAATACTAAAACGAACGCTAAATACAATAATAAAACTACTCGCCCAGTTGAAAGTATGATGTGGAAGAACGCTTTTTAGAAAAACGATAATTTTTTTCGTTTATTTTAAAAAAGCCTCAATTTTTATTAAATTGAGGCTTAATATTTTAATATAATAGCATCCGAAACTACTAATTGAGTGCTTAACCTAATTATTATTGCTTAATAATTTTAGTAAACATGAAAAAATACCTCATTCTCTTCCTTTCATTAATCATTTCGGCACTTAATTCAGCCTTTGCTCAAGACGATGATCCACTAAAAAAGATTCTCCAACAAATTGAGAAATATCGTTATGAATATCCTCAAGAAAAGGTTCATCTACATTTAGACAAGCCCTATTACGCTATTGGCGATAATATTTGGCTCAAAGCATATGTAGTAACTGCTGAAAAGAACGAGTTATCAAACGTGAGTAAGATATTATATATTGACTTAATTAATGATAAGGACTCGATAAAACAATCTTTAACATTGCCATTGGAATACGGACTAACATGGGGTGATTTTACCTTGACGGATTCGCTAAAAGAGGGCAATTATAGAATTAGAGCCTATACCAATTGGATGAGAAATTTTGGAGAAGAATATTATTTTGATAAAACAATTATCATTGGTAACTCCATTTCGAATACGGTATTAAGTGAAATCGAGTATTTATTTAGCAAGGATCCAAAAGGACAAAAAGTTACGGCCAATATTAAATATAGTGAAATGTCTGGAGCTCCTTTGAGTAATAAGGATGTTACTTATGAAGTGTCATTAGATTCTAGAACGGTTTATAAAGGAAAAGGAATAACAGATGCGGAGGGCAATTTGCAGATTAATTTTGTTAATAATCAGCCCTTTATTTTAAAATCAGGAAGGCTTTTAACCAATATCCGTATAGATGATAGAACAAGCTCTTCAAAAAGTTTCCCGATTAAATCGACATCAAACGAAAGCAGTATTCAATTTTTCCCAGAGGGTGGAGATTTGGTTCAAGGTTTAAGTTCTAAACTTGGTTTTAAGGCTCTTAGTTCAAATGGTTTGGGTATCAAAGTTAGCGGATATGTGGCTGATCAAAATCAAAATAAAATTGCCGAGTTTAAATCAGAACATGCAGGAATGGGAAGTTTTAGACTAAAACCACACAGCACGGATAATTATTCTGCCTACGTAACATTTGAGGATGGATCAGAAAAAATTATTCCTTTACCTAAGATTAAGCAAAGTGGCTATGTTTTAAATACTGATAATACTGACCCTCAAAACTTGAGATTAAAAGTTTCTACAACAGAAGTAGATCAAGTAGATAAGGAATTTACCTTAGTAGCACAGAGTAATGGGCAAGTACTTTTTGTATCAAAAAACAAGGTCAATAGTGCCGTTTTTGCTGCTGAAATTCCTAAATCACGCTTCCCAACAGGCATTCTTCAATTGACATTATTCTCACCCCAAAATGATCCGGTAGCTGAGCGTCTAATTTTTATCAACCATTCCGACTTTTTAGATATTAAACTGAGTTCAGAAAAGACAGAATATCTAACAAGAGAAAAAGTAAAGCTCATGTTAGATGTAAAAGATTCAACAGGAAAACCTAGCATTGGCAGTTTTTCCATTTCAGTTATTGATGAAACAAAGGTACCATTTGATGAAAAAAGCGAAACGAGCATCATTTCAAATTTGCTCCTCAGCTCAGACATCAAGGGTTTTATTGAGGAACCTAATTACTATTTTACAGATATAAACGAGGATAAAATCAGACATCTCGACAATCTATTACTAACTCAAGGCTGGCGCCGTTTTGAATGGCGAAATATTTTATCAGATAATTATCCAAGATTGGCTTTTGAAATTGAGAAAAAAATGCAGGTTAGTGGTAAAGTAACCTCCTCAACCGGAAAACCTATAGTAGGGGGCAAAGTTACCTTGTTCTCATCTTCGGGGACGCAAATGTTATTAGATACCATAACTAATAGTGATGGTACATTCCGATTTGATAATCTATACTTTAATGATAGCACCAAATTTATTGTTCAGGCTAGAAATGAAAAAAACAAGAAAAATGTAGAAATTTTACTTGACATAATACCTGCGCAACTAGTTACCAAAAACAAAAACGAGGCAATGGTACAGGTAAATGTCAACAAATCTCTGCTCAAATACCTAGAAAACAGTCGCGCACAATATGATGACTTCAGAAAAAATGGACTCATTACCAAAAATATTATACTAGATGAAATAAAAATAGTAGAAAAGAAGGCAGAAATAAAAAACTCAGCTAATCTAAACGGAGCTGGTAGGGCAGACGATATAATTAAAGCCGAACAATTACAAAATTGTTTAACAATTGTACAATGTATTCAAGGTAGGTATGCTGGTATTACTGTGATGAACAATATTGTTTACGCAACTAGAAATATGACTTCTTCCTTTTCGGGACCCATTCCAATGCAGGTGGTTTTAGATGGATCCTATGTAGACCCTGATTTTTTGAATATTATCAATCCAAATGATGTAGAAAGTATTGAAATCTTGAAAAGTATTGGAAATACTGCAATTTACGGAATGATGGGTGCCGGTGGCGTACTTATTGTAAATACCAAGCGAGGCGAATATAATAGAAACTATCGAACTTATGCACCTGGAATTATGAGTTATAGTCCAAAAGGATACTCAAGTATCAGAGAATTTTACGCACCAAATTACGATGATCCTGAGACTAACAAAAAGGTGGCAGATTTAAGAACAACCATTTATTGGAATCCACATGTGATTAGTGATTCAACTGGAAGAGCGAGTTTTGAGTTCTTTAATGCCGATGAGAAAGGAAATTATAAAGCAATTGTTGAAGGAATTAATGAAAATGGGACCATTGGCAGGCATATATTCAGATATAGCGTAAAATAAACATGAACACGATAAAAGTTAATATAAAAGATAAAATTGCCGTCCTTTCATTAAATCGAGGTCGCTCGAATGCTATAAACGCGGAAATGGTGAATGAACTGCA
>NZ_JBIIPN010000074.1:0-12741 GCF_044342615.1 Daejeonella sp.
TAAATCTAATCGTGCCTTTTGATAAATTATAAGGAGCCAATTCATCAACAAACGCTTTAATTGCAGAAGGGCCCGGGTAAAATCCAATATGGCTTTTATAGGCAGCAAAATGGACCAAATTTCCGTTTAATTTGAACGTTGGCATTTGATAGCAAATTGCTTCGGTTGAATCAGGTGCAGCTTCTTGTATAGTTGATCTTAGTATCTGAAGCTTGTTTTTTAGATCTTGATGGAATGAATCTAGATATTCATCAATAGTTTGGTACTTTATCGTGTTTTTCATGAAAGCCTTTCTTTAAATTATTGTACAAAAAAATACAATTATAAAATATTATTCCGCTTTAATTACTTGCGTTTCAATCGCAAATGCCTTCCTAACTGGCCTAATGGGTGAGTCGAAGGTATCGCTTAACACTTTTACAAAGCAGCCTCCATAATAAAATATCATAGCCGAATAAAAAACAAATAACATGATGAGCACCATTGAACCGGATGCACCATAAATTGTACTGATATTACTTCCAATAAGAAGATAACCTAAAATCCATTTTCCAATGGTAAATAAGATGGCAGTGAAAAAAGCTCCTATTAGACTAATTTTCCATGTTGGGCGACCAGCAGTTAAGAAACGAAATAAAAAGGCCAACCAAATAGTTAGTGCAACAACGAATACAAGTTCATTAATTAAACGATTAAAAAACCAGCCTCCTCCTCCCCAAATCTGGTCTATATAATTGCCCATAATTGCTTGAAAGCTTTCTAGTACTAATCCCGCTATGAATAAAGCGCCAGCAAGGAAAATAACAATCAAAGATCTTAATCGATATTTCAATCGGAAACCAATACCTGGTTTTGGCATTACCCTGATATCCCAAATTTGGCCTAATGAATTTTTAATTACCTCAAAAAGAGTAGTAGCAACAAACATTAAAAAGATAAACCCGAAAAAAGTGATGTACCATTTATGACTTAATCCACTTACAGCTACTAAAACACCCTCCAATTGTTGTGCACTGCTTGTACCTAAAATATGCCCTATTCGATCAATCAATTCGGAGCTAAGCTCATTCGGGTCGACAGCAAAACGGAAAAATTGAGTGAAAATAATCAAAATGGGAGGCAAGGCAAATGTGGCAAAAAAAGCCGTTGCAGCGCCCATCCGCAAAGGATCATTCAATTTCAATAAAGCGAAAGAAGTCCGCATCATCGAAATGAAATTTGTTATTTGAGGAAATTGATTATTCTTTATTGCCAAGACTAATTTTGATTTTCAAATGCAAATTTGCGAATATTTAGCCTTAATTAAACTATTTAACAGTCATTTTAAGAAGTAATTCGGGCTCATTAGTTGTAATAAAGTCTATTTTTTGATCCAGAAAAAATTGCAATAATTTTGGATCATTAACGGTCCAAGTATTGATAGTCAAGCCTTTTTCTTTTGCCTGAGCAATCCAATTGGGGTTTTTTTGAAATACACTTTGATTATAATCTAGTCCCCATAATTTATCTTTTGCTAATATTTCCGGCGATTTATCACCATTCAAATAAGCCACCCTAGCATATGGATCAAGACGAAGCAACTCCAAACAGATATCATAATCAAAACTGATGTAGTCAATCCAAGCTTGAGCTTTAAGTCGCTGCACCAAATCCATTACTTTATGAGTAAGCTTTATCGCTCTTTCTTTATTTATTGTAGGCTTAATTTCTAAGATTAGTTTAGTCTTATTTTGGGTCATACCAGCCTTAATATAAGATTCCAAAGAAGGCATATTTTCGCCGCTAGCTAATTTTAAATCAAGCAATTCAGACGCATTAGTATTGTGAATAGTTTTACCTTGGATAGTTGGATCATGATTCACTACCAATACTGAATCTGCAGTCATGTGCACATCAAATTCAGATCCCTGACACCCCATGCCAATGGCAAATTCTAAAGCAGCGATTGAGTTTTCGCTTGCTCCTGTATTTTTCCACGATCCGCGATGCGCAATAACCCTGTTTTTTATGAATTCATCATGTACCAATCTGAATGTTTGTTCTTGCTGTCCGGAAGGTGTTAAAGCCCTGATTGTAAGGTCATAATATTGAATATTCGCTTTAATATTTTCTTTAGCGATAAAAAGTTTATTGCCTTTTAGCTTAAATAAATGTGCATTTTGACCAATTAGCTCAAATTTTGTCATTTTTCCCGCTAAGCTCACAGTACCAATCAGATTATTGTCTTTTGAAAAGCTATGATTACTTAAAGTTGGCTGAGCAATTGATATGGAGAATGACATACTCAACAGAATTAGAAAAAAATTAAACTTGATGGAATTAATCATGATAATAGAAATGAGTTTGATATATTCTCATAAAAATAGAACATAAAGGCCAAATTGGTCTGATATTTAAGGTATTTTACTGAATTATTATGAAAAAGGTATAATTTGGCACAAAATAAGCGTTAAGCTAAGCATGAAAAAATACCTTTTAATTTACATTATTACATTTTTAGCATCAGGCTGTGGTATATCCAGAAAAATAGACGTTCTTGAAAAATGTACATATAATATTAAATCGGCAGATAATATTTTCCTAGCAGGAAAAGACATGACCGCATTATTTAAAAATAGAACATTTGATTTGAGTAGCGCTCCCGGTTTAGCTTTGGCGATGTTAAGAAAAAATATTCCTTTGAAAGCTAATGTTAATTTAAGCATTTATAATCCCACAAGTAAAAGTACAGTCATTAATCAGTTTGACTATATTATTTTAGTAAAGGGACAAGAGATTGCGACTGGAATGGTAGACGAAAAGATAAATTTAGAAGCCGGTGCAACAAACATTATTCCAGTGCAAATAAGTTCAAATATTTATTCTTTTTTATCAAACGGGGAAACGATGGAAGAGTTATTAGACTTTATGTCGGGAGCCAAAAGCGGCCCAAAGGAGAAAAAAAGCATGGTAACCATTAAAATAAGGCCTAGTTTTATGTTAGGGAAAGAATTAATAAAATATCCTAGCTACATAATCATAAATAAAGAAATTAGTAGTAGAATACTTTATTGATAGGAATAGTCCAAAATTTAGCCTTCTTAAATCTAAAATTGCAGCCTAATTTATTTACGAATAACATCAACCTTAATTTTCTTATCTTTCAAACCTGAATCAAACAATTCAATTGTAAAATGAAATTTTTAAAAACACTATTTGTACTCCTATTAATTAGTCACCTGAGTTTTTCTCAAAGCGTGATATCACTTATGAATCGTGCTGATCAGTTTTTCGAAACTATGAATCAAGGCAAGTTTGAAGAAGCACGTGATTTTATGGATGAAAGCGTAAAAAGTCAGATTTCATTAGACGAGCTAAAATTATTTTGGCTTAGACTTGAGAATAGTTTAGGAACCTACCAATCTGTAGATGGAGCTAAAAGTTCTATTCAAGGAGATTATTATCAAGTGGTATTAACCTGTGGTTTCTCGAGAGGATCTCAACCTTTCACATTTGTTTTTAACAAGGAAGAAAAATTAGTCGGTTTTTTTATCTCACAAAAGCCAGTGGAGAATGAGTATGCGTTGCCGAGCTACGCAGATACAAGCCTATACAAAGAACAAGAAGTAAAAATTAAGTTTGCTGAAGGAGAAATGGCTGGAATGTTTACTAGTCCTAAAAACAGCACAAATTTTCCGGTTGTAATCATGGTGCATGGATCTGGACCTGCCGACATGGATGAGTCTGTGGGTTCAAATAAGCCTTTTAAAGACCTTGCAGCTGGTTTGGCGGCTCAAGGTATAGCTAGCATTCGATATGTTAAGCGCTCCATGATTTATCCAAACACATTCAATAAAGCATTTACCGTAAAGGAGGAGGTTCTTGACGATGCATTAACAGCAATCACCTTAGCTGGTACCCTTCCAGGTGTAAATAAAGCTCAAATTTATGTTTTCGGGCATAGCCTTGGCGGAATGTTAGCACCTAGGATCGCAAGTTTAGCACCTAGTTTGAAAGGTATTATTTTAGCCGCAGCGCCGGCGAGAAAATTTGCCGATTTGATAACCGAACAGAATGAATATTTATACAAAGCATCGGGCGATACCAGTGCAGCAGGGAAGCAGCAGTTTCTTGAATCGGTAATTGATATCGATAAAACTAGGCTTTTAAAACTTGGAGCTATTGCACCCGATTCAGTAATTCTTGGTGCTCCTGCATCTTACTGGCTTGATCTAAATAATCACGATCAATTGGCGACAGCTAAAAAACTTAAAAATCGCGTTTTAGTTGTTCAGGGTGAGAAAGATTTTCAAGTTTCTGTACGTGATTTTGAAATCTGGAAATCAGGATTGGCAGGAAATAAAAATACGATGTTTAAACTTTATCCAGATTTAAATCATCTTTTATCTGTTCAAAAGGAAAAAGGTAATGGCGCACAATATCGCTTGCCAGCAAATGTAGATATCAATTTAATTAAAGATATCGCACTCTGGATTAAGGAAAGCAATTAATATTCTTAAGAAAAAAATTAAAAGGAGATTAGTATACTAATCTCCTTTTTTGTGAATTCTTATTTCAAAGACAGTGAGAAATTGCCAAGATTAATCTTTTCCAATATTGGGCAAAAAAGCGGTAATTAAACCAATCAAGGGAAGATAGGCACAGATTTGATAAACATATTCGATGCTTGTACGATCGGCCAAACTACCCAAAAGTGCAGAACCAATTCCTGCAAGCCCGAAGGCATAGCCAAAAAATAGACCAGAAATCATCCCCACCTTACCTGGAAAAAGTTCTTGAGCATAAACCAGTATTGCAGAAAAAGCAGAAGCTAAAATCACACCGATAGGAATTGTCAAAATAACAGTCCAGAACAAATTCATATGAGGCAATAGTAAGGAGAAAGGCGCCACACCTAAAATTGATCCCCAAATCACATATTTACGACCAATTCGATCGCCTAATGGTCCACCAATAATAGTCCCCGCAGTTATAGCAAATAAAAAAATAAAAAGATATACCTGTGAATCTTGTACCGAAGCGCCAAACTTATGAATCATATAAAAAGTATAATAACTAGTCATACTCACTAGATAAATATATTTTGAAAAGATTAAAACCATCAAAATGCCGACTGAAATAAAGACCTTCTTTTGGGAAAGATTATGGAATATATTATGCTCAACACTCGGCCTTCTTGCCTTAATTTTCACCTTCCTTTGATACCATTTTCCAATATTAAACAAAATGAAAATCGCCAAAATTGCAAGTGCCGAAAACCAAACAATATTTAATTGACCATAGGGAACGATAATAAGAGCAGCCAATAGCGGACCAATAGAACTTCCGAAATTACCCCCTAATTGAAATACAGATTGTGCCATACCTCTCCTACCACCAGAAGCCATGTGAGCAACCCTGGATGCTTCTGGATGGAAAATTGAAGAGCCAATACCCACTAATCCAACAGAGAAAATTAGAAATTCAAAACTAGGTGCTACTGATAGTAAAATTAAGCCAATAAGGGTAAATCCCATTCCAATCGCTAATGAAAATGGTTTTGGTTTACGATCGGTATAAAATCCTACAAAAGGTTGAAAAATAGATGCTGCAAGCTGAAAAGTAAGGGTTATGAGTCCGATTTGTGCAAAATTAAGACTAAAAGACTCCTTTACAACCGGGTAAATAGCTGGAATTATTGACTGCAATGTATCATTTAGTAAATGTGATATACTTATTGCAATAAGAATCGGATAAACGGCTTTTCCAGCTTTACTTGAGTTTATATTATTGGAAGGTATTTTAGGACTCTCGGCAATATCTTTTTCCATTGTTCATTTTCAATGGCGTAAATATCAGTCCAATTATTTAAAAAAGCGAGTAAAATAATAAATTCTAAACTGGTCCTCTAGAGTAAAATATCTCTCTTAATTGCCAAACAGCCTTAATTTATCGGAAGAGTTTCCAATACGGATAATATCAAACAAAAGCTTTATTGTTTAGTTCTATACTATTCAAATTACTTTATTGAATCTGTGGTAAGTTTTGAACCAGCGCTACCTGTTAAAGGGGCACCTACTGCAAGCTCACAACGGTGTCCTGGTTGTCCGTGAGCTGGGTTTACTTTTAAACCCGCAGGGGCAGCTTGAGTTACCGGAGCAGATTTAACAGTTTGTGTTTGGGTAGTAGCTACCGACTTACTAGGGACAGAGTTTAAAGGAGCACCTACAGAAATATCACAACGGTGTCCTGGTTGTCCGTGGGCTGGATTTAGGGTCACGCCAGCTGGTGCTGCTTGTGTAGTACTATTTACTTGACCTGTTGTAGCTGTGCTTGAAATAGCTGTTGTTGGCATTCCAGCTGAAGGAATTCCTGTTTTCGCATCACCTGTTAATGGTGCACCAACTGCAAGATCACAACGGTGTCCTGGCTTACCATGTGCTGGATTGAGTGTAAGATTGCCTGATGTATTTGTAGTACCTGATGTATCCGTAGACATTTGAGGAATTCCTTGACTAGAAAATGAAGGCTGAGCTTCTTTATTTCTTTCATTAACCATAAATCCAATAATGGCAGCACCAGAAAGTACAACTGCACCAACAATCACAATAGTTCTCATAATAATAGCTTGTTATTTATGCTTTTATAGGAAAGCGAAATACAAAAATACAAAATTTTTAAATAATTAACCTTTACGATAAGGGCTTAGAATTAAAAATTCATTATTAGCTTAGCAAATTAAATTATCAATTTTGAGATATTTCGTACATATTGGCTACAAAGGAAGCAATTATTTTGGATGGCAAAGGCAACCCGATAAGCTCAGTGTACAAGAAATAATCGAAGAAAAACTTGCTAAAATCTTTAAAAAACCCATCACAATTTACGGTTGCGGTCGTACTGATGCCGGTGTTCATGCGAGCCAGTATTTTTTTCATATGGATATGGATAAATCATGGAATTTCGACCTCTTTTTTAGACTAAACCGAATCCTTCCAGATGATATTGCTCTTTTTGACATAATTCCAGTTGATGGAGAACCACATGCTCGATTTGATGCCATCCAAAGATCTTACGACTTTTTTATTCATACCTATAAAGATCCCTTTTTAAGTCAGAGTAGTTCCCTTTATTTAAGGAAGGAATTTGATTTAAATCAAATGAGAAAAGCAGTTAATCTACTGCCTAAATATGAAGATTACCGGGCATTTTGTAAATCTCCCGACAAAAATGAACATACCATTTGTCGCGTTTCATCGGCTCAGCTTTTTGTAAATCAAGAAGGAGATAGGATACGATTTAGCATCTCTTCAAATAGATTCTTAGGTCGCATGATTCGAATTATTGCCCGAAAATTAATCGAAATTGGCGACAATACGCTCAGCGTAGACGAATTTGAAAGTCACCTAATATCAAGAAATATCCCTGATAAAATCTTACCAGCACACCCGCAGGGACTGTTCCTATCTAGGGTTAAATACCCATTTCTCGATATAAAGCCTAAAGCGAAGTTTTTAAATGCTGAAGATAGCGGGTATTGGAAAGAAATTATTGTAAGTGCTTAATTTTCGGTTTTTACAATTTAGACACAAATATTCATCTTTAATCCAATAAATTAGATCATTATTTTTAACCTAAATAACATGAAAAAAATATTAGTTCTTTTAACTGCCGCATTATTAACTATGTTCTCTGAAAGTAGTTTTGCACAGCTTAAAATGCCGCAATCAAGTAGCTCTCAAACAATTATTCAAGAATTTGGATTAGGAAAAGTAACTGTCAAATATTCCCGCCCTAATATTAAAGGAAGGAGTGTAGAAAAAGATTTAGCTCCTTTTGGTGAGGTATGGCGTACAGGTGCAAATGATGCTACAGTTATCACCTTTACGGATGCGGTTAGCATAGAAGGAAATGCCGTTCCAGCAGGCGAATATGCTATTTTTACTATCCCAGGCAAGGATGAATGGACTATTATCTTAAATAAAGAAACCAAGCAATGGGGCTCTTATGAGTACAAACAATCGGAAGATGTTTTACGATATAAAGTGAAGCCTACTCAAGTAAGTGAAAAGACAGAAACATTCAGCATTCAGTTTAGTAATGTGATGCCTTCGAGTGCTAATCTTGATTTAGTTTGGGATAATTTTAAGGTTTCTGTAAAAATGACTACGGATGTTGATGCAAAGGTGATGGCCAGTATCGAGGAGGCAATGAAAACGGATAAAAAACCATATTATCCTGCTGCAGTATATTATTTTGAAAATGGTAAAGATTTAAAGAAAGCATTAGAGTGGATTAGCATGGCAGAGGCAGCAGATCCTAAAGCACCCTGGTTCAAATATCAGAAAGCACGTATCCAGTTAAAAACTGGAGATAAAGCTGGTGCAGCAAAAACTGCAAAAGCGGGTATAGAAGCAGCAAAAGCAGTTAAAAATGTTGAATACATTCGCTTAAACCAGAAAATTTTATCTGAAGCAAGCCTTTGATTTTTAACAAAAATGACTTTATAAAGCCCTCTATTTGAGGGCTTTGTTGTTTCAAGGATTTTACAATAAAGAGTATTGGTAAATTAGAATGTCATTAAAAAAGCTTTAGGTTATTCCTTAGGCTATGTATTGAAAAAAAGCTTAGTTCTCAAAGCTTGATGCTTGTTTCAATAATCTATTATCTTACATTCCTCTGAAAAATTGATTCATAAATTGTTTTAACTTTACAAAATTAGATATACCTCATATAGTAGACAAAATTCTTTCTTCTATTTTAATTTACACAGAATGCACCTAATAAAATCATTCCTAATTTCTATCACATTCTTATTTGTTTTTTCTGCAAATAGTTTAGCACAAGAGAGTTATACTATAAATGGAGTGGTAAGAGATTCTCTTTCTGGAGAAACCTTAATTGGTGTAAGCCTAAAATTTAATGGAAAAACACAAGTAGGAACTAGCACAAATGCCTATGGATTTTTTTCATATAAATTAAATTCTGGGACTTATGATCTAAGCGTAAGTTATATTGGATATAAAACAATCTTGAAAAAAATTACCATCAGCGCAGACACTAAACTAGACCTAAATATGGTTTCAGATAATGTGATTGATGAAATTATAATTAGTGCTGAAAAAAGGAATGATAATGTGGTAAATGCGCAAATGGGCTTTGCTAAAATTAATCTCAGTGAAATTAGAAACGTACCCGTACTCTTTGGAGAGCGCGACATTTTAAAAACACTACAATTATTACCCGGTATTAAGTCGGCAGGTGAAGGAAATAGCGGTTTTTATGTTCGTGGTGGATCAACCGATCAAAATTTAATCTTGCTTGACGAAGCACCAGTTTATAATGCATCACATTTATTAGGTTTCTTCTCCACGTTTAACTCAGATGCCATAAAAGATGTAAGTGTATTTAAAGGTGGTATGCCCGCTCAGTATGGTGGAAGATTATCATCTGTTTTAGACATTCGCATGAATGACGGAAATAAAAAGGAATATACCGCAGAGGGAGGAATTGGATTAATTTCATCTAGATTAAAGCTCGAAGGACCTATTGTTAAAGATAAAGGTTCATTCATGATTAGCGGTAGAAGAACCTATGCAGACGCGTTTTTAGCATTTTCTGGTGATAGCTCCATTAAAAATAATACACTCTATTTCTACGACCTAAATGCCAAAGCAAACTATCAAATTGACGATAAAAACACACTTTATCTATCTGGATATTTTGGTCGTGATGAACTAGGATTGAGTGAAACCTTCGGATTTGGTTGGGGAAATACTACAGCAACATTGAGATGGAACCATTTATACAGTAATCGATTGTTTTCAAACACCTCCCTAATTTACAGTAATTACAACTATGTAATTGAGAATTTTTTAGAAGAAAATAATTTCAAGGTAAACTCATCTATTCGAGATTTAAACCTAAAACAAGATTTTCAATTAGCTCTAAATAATAGCCATAACATTCGCTTTGGAGTCGACTTAATTCAACATACTATTTCTCCAGGTGATATCACGGCAAGTGAAACTTCAAGCGTGAATGAGGTAACCGTTGAAAAACGTAAAGGCAATGAAATTGCAGCCTACATTTCTGATGAATGGGAAATGAATGATCGTATTAATGTGGTTTACGGACTAAGAGCTAGTTCGTTTTTTCTCTTAGGTCCAGGAAGCTTTTCTAATTATGATCCAGATGGAAATGTCTTATCTACCAAAACTTATTCAGGTGGAGATCTTGTTAAGTCTTATATCAATCTTGAACCAAGACTTTCGTTAAGCTACCAAATAAACCCTTCTTCGTCAATTAAAAGCTCTTACACCCGTAATACGCAGAATTTACACCTCATGTCTAATTCTACTGCTGGCTCACCAACAGACCTTTACATTATGAATAGCAATAATGTAAGACCAGAAATTGCTGATCAAATAGCGCTAGGTTATTTCAGAAATTTAAAGGATGATAATTATGAGTTCTCTGCAGAAATTTACTACAAACAAATGCAAGGGCAGATTGAGTACCGAAGCGGAACAGATCTTCGCGGAAATAGAAATGTAGAAGCCGACCTGCTTTTCGGAGATGGCAGGGCTTATGGAATTGAGTTGTTTTTAAAAAAGCGCTATGGCAAAATCAATGGATGGATTGGTTATACACTTTCAAAAACTGAACGTCAGTTTAACGACATAAATAATGGTAAATGGTTTTTAGCAAAACAAGATCGTACACATGATTTATCATTAGTTGGTATTTATAAGGCAAGTGATCGCTGGACTTTCTCATCAACTTTTGTTTATAATACTGGTAATGCAGTAACTTTTCCTTCAGGTAAATACCAATTGAATGGGAATACGGTATTTTACTACCCAGAGCGTAATTCTGATCGAATGCCTGATTATCACAGACTTGATTTCTCTGCTACTTTAGAAGGAAAACCAGGTAAAAAACTTCAATCTAGCTGGTCTTTTGGCGTTTACAATCTTTACAATCGTAAAAATGCTTATTCAATCGATTTTAGAGACGACCCAGACGATAAGAGTAGAACACAAGCCGTAAGAACAACTCTTTTCGGTATCATCCCATCAATTACTTGGAACTTTAAGTTTTAATCATGAATTTAAATCAAAAAACAATCGCGATATCTAAATTTTCAAAAGCAAATTATTTACTGCTTTCCATTGTTTCATTATTCCTCTTTTCGTCTTGCGAAGATGTAATTGAGCTCAATCTGCAAAATACGGAACCAGTTATTGTAATTGAAGGTAGCGTAACTAATCAATTAGAAAATCAATTTGTTAGGGTTTCTAAAACTATTGACTTTACAAAGGCTAACACTTTTAGCGGACTTAAAGGAGCTAAAATAAGTTTAAGCAGCTCTTCTGGTGTAAAAATTGATTTTTTAGAAGTAGCTGACGGACTTTATAAAAGTCCCGATTTTAAAGGTATACCCGGAAATACCTATAAACTTGAAGTTTTAGTCGATGGCAGGGTATATAGCGCAAATTCTACCATGCCCATGCCTGTAACACCAGATTCGCTAAGGTTTAAAAGATTGAGCTTCTTTGGCAGCACGAGTATTTTCCCATCTGTTTTTTATAAAGATCCCCTGGGTATTCAAAATCAATACAGATACGTTTTAAAAATAAATAGAAAAGTTCAGGAAGACTTTGTTTCGGAAGATCGTTTTAATGATGGAAATGAGGTTTCTGATCTTATTATAAATGAGGGTGAGGATATTAAATTAGGAGATACCATCCAAGTTGAAATGCAATCAATAGACAGAAATGTATTTAAATATTATTTCGCTTTGAAGCAAATTAAAGGAGAGGGTGGTCCGCCAGTGGCACCTGCTAACCCCAAGTCCAATTTCAATAATGGAGCTGTAGGAATCTTTAGCGCTCATACAAAATCAAGTATTTCTGGAGTAGTGAAATAAAGGAGAAGTAAATTACAAGAAATCATTGCCATTGAATGATTAGAATTTTGTATTTTCCCAAAAATTTAGTATATTATTATGCGTTTTAAGTCAACATTGCTAGTTTTTGCAGGATTAAGTACTATTCTAGCCTCTTGTTCAACAAATCCTTATGGTCCTACGAATAAGGTCTATAAAAAACAAACAAAAGAGCTTAGTAAAGTGATTCGCACTAAGCCAATTAACCCTGGTGGCGAGGAATTTGTAGGTACTACTAATTTCGGACTTAGAAAGCCTAACTATGTGATTATTCACCATACCGCTCAAAATTCAACCGAGCAAACCCTTAAAACTTTCACATTACCTAGAACACAAGTAAGTGCTCACTATGTTATTGGTAGAGATGGAAAGATTTATCAAATGTTGCATGATCTTTTAAGAGCTTGGCATGGCGGAGCAGCAAAATGGGGTAATTTAACGGATATTAATTCTGGCTCCATAGGTATTGAGCTAGACAATAATGGATTTGAAAACTTTTCGGAAGCACAAATCAATAGTCTACTAGAGGTATTGGCAAAACTTAAAAAGTCCCACGGTATTCCTGCAGCAAATTTTATTGGTCACTCAGACATTGCTCCGGGTAGAAAAGTTGATCCCAATATCAATTTCCCATGGAAAAAATTAGCAGATAATGGTTTTGGATTATGGCAAGACTCTATTTTAGTTGATTCTGTACCCGAAACATTTAATCATCTCGACGCGCTCCGAATTATTGGTTATGACATCAAGAATCCGGTGAACGCCCAAAAATCTTTCCAATTGCATTTTGTGCAAAAAGAAATTACAGGCGT
>NZ_JBIIPN010000006.1:0-38929 GCF_044342615.1 Daejeonella sp.
GAATGAGCATGTTGAAGAAATGGAGGCAATTTTCCCTGATTCTACTGTTTGGATAGTGGATGGAGAGTTGTTTTCATGGTATGGTAGTAGGTTGCGGTTTACGTCCGACTATCTCTTACAGCTTTTGCAAAAAATTAATTGTCATTCTTAAATAATAAGAAGATTAGATTTTGTAATTATCTAGAAATTCCTTATTTTTGCAGACCGAAATACTTAAGGTTATGCTTTATTTAATAAAGCTTTAAAAATCTCAGGTTTTTCTGAAATAATCCTAATGATGCGGATGTGGCGTAATTGGTAGCCGCACCAGACTTAGGATCTGGCGCTTCACGGCGTGGGGGTTCGAGTCCCTTCATCCGCACATATTAATTCCTCGGCTACAAACCGGGGAATTTTTGTATAAACTAAAACGACATAAAACTCAGAAAATGAACATTACACAGGACAAAATAGACAATCTGAATTCTGTACTTACTGTAAAGATTAATCCTGAAGATTACAAAGAGCGTGTAGAAAAGGCAGTTAAAGCTCAAGCTAAAAAGGCAAAATTGCCAGGATTCCGTCCCGGAATGGTACCTGCAGCCCACATTAAAAAGATGTATGGTAAAAGTATCCTAGTTGATGAGGTTAATAACATCTTAAACGATACTTTAAGCAACTATATTAGTGAAAATAAATTAGAAGTTTTGGGTCAGCCGCTACCTAAAATCGATGATTCTAAGGATTATAACTGGGATTACAATGATAATTTTGAGTTTGTATATGAATTAGGTCTTGCACCTGAGTTCAATTTAGAATTTACTTCTAAAGATAAACTGACTTATTATCAAGTGAAGGTAGATCCTGAAACCCTAGCGTCTCGTATCACCAATTTGAGAAAAAGCTATGGCAAAATGTCAAATCCTGACGTATCGGCAGATGATGATGTACTGTACTCTGATTTGAAACAATTAGCTGCAGATGGTTCTGTTTTTGAAGGTGGAATTACAGCAACATCTGCTATTCGTTTAGATCAAGTTACTGATTCTAAAATCAAGAAATCGCTAATTGGTTTAAAGAAGGAAGATGTATTAGAAATAGATATTCAAAAAGCCTTTGATGGCAATTTAACGATCATTTCTAAAGTATTAAATATTGAGGAAGAAGATGCTCATGACTTGAAATCTAAATTCCAATTAACGGTAAAAAATATCAACCGTTTAGAAGAAGGTGATTTAAATCAAGAGTTCTTTGATAAACTTTTCGGTGCAGATGTTGTTAAATCTGAAGACGAGTTTAAAGAAAAAATTAGAGAAGAGCTTGAAAGCATGATGGTTCAAAATGCAGACCAAAAGCTTCAGGGTGATATGCTTCAATTTGGTTTAGATAAAACGAAATTAAGTCTTCCAGATGATTTCTTAAAGCGTTGGTTAAAAGCTACTAACGAGAAATTAAGTGATGAGGAATTGGAAAAAGGTTATGATGATTTTGCTCGTAATTTACGTTGGACTTTAATTGAAAATAAGATTATCAAGGATAATAAACTAGAGATCAAATACGAAGAAGTTTTTGCAGCTGCTAAAAACCGCTTAGATTCTCAGTTTAGAATGTATAGTCCGCAGCCACTCTCTGAAGAGCAACTCGGACAATATACGGCGCAGTTTTTGCAGAATAAAGAAAATGCGAACCGAATTTTTGAAGAGGTAAAAGGACAGCATGTATTTGAATATCTAAAAGGTGTTGTTACCTTAGATAAAAAAGATATTCAGTACAATAAATTCTTGGAATTGAAATAAGCGAATTGTTTTTGGTCTTATTCATTCCATTTATTTTGATTTTTCGTTTGCTACAATAAAATAAATGTTAACCTAATAATTAGAATATATCAAAATGAACATTGATAAGAACGAATTCAGAAAATATGCGGTTAAACATCATCGCATCGGAAGTCAGCATGTAGACAGCTTTATTGGCAGAGTTCAAAATGCGTCTATTCCTACTTCTATGACTCCTTACATCATCGAAGAGCGTCAGTTGAACGTGGCACAGATGGATGTTTTCTCTCGCTTGATGATGGATAGAATCATCTTTTTAGGAGATGCTGTTCATGAAGGTATTGCAAATATCATTCAGGCTCAGTTATTATTCCTTCAATCAACAGACGCTAAGAGAGATATTCAAATTTATATCAATTCTCCTGGTGGCTCCGTTTATGCTGGATTAGGTATTTATGATACCATGCAATACATCACTCCAGATGTGGCAACAATTTGTACAGGTATGGCTGCTTCTATGGCTGCAGTATTGCTTTGTGCAGGTACTAAAGGAAAAAGAGCCGCATTGCCTCACTCAAGAGTAATGATTCATCAGCCATCAGGTGGTGCTCAGGGGGTTGCTTCTGACATGGAAATCAATCTTCGTGAGATGCTGAAGCTTAAAAAAGAGCTTTATGATATCATTGCTAAACATTCTGGTCAAACCTATGAGTGGGTTGAGCGTGCTTCTGATCGTGATTACTGGATGATAGCTGGTGAAGCTAAGGATCATGGTATGATTGATGAAGTTTTAATTGGAACTCGAGATAAATAAAAATGAGTAAGGGAAATAAAGATGTTAAATGTTCATTCTGCGGATCTGGCAAGCAGGATACTCTCATGCTGATTGCTGGCCTAGATGCTCACATTTGTGATAAATGTGTTACTCAGGCTAATCAAATCCTTGCGGAAGAACTTAATGTCCGTAAAACTAAGTCTAGTCAGACTATTGAAACCCTACTCAAGCCAATAGAGATTAAAACTCATCTTGATCAATATGTTATCGGTCAGGATCAAGCAAAGAAAATTCTGTCTGTAGCTGTTTACAATCACTATAAGCGTCTAAACCAAAAAGTTGGTAAAGATGAAGTTGAGATTGAAAAGTCGAACATAATTATGGTTGGCGAAACAGGAACTGGGAAAACTTTACTCGCTAAAACCATTGCCAAAGTATTAAATGTTCCTTTTTGTATTTGTGATGCTACCGTTTTAACGGAGGCTGGATACGTAGGGGAGGATGTAGAGAGTATTCTTACACGCTTGCTTCAGGCAGCTGATTATGATGTTAATTCTGCAGAACGTGGCATCGTTTACATCGATGAGGTGGATAAAATTGCCCGTAAGAGTGATAATCCATCCATAACTCGTGATGTTTCTGGTGAAGGTGTTCAGCAAGCTTTGTTGAAGATTTTAGAAGGAACTATCGTGAATGTTCCGCCGCAAGGTGGAAGAAAACACCCCGATCAAAAAATGATTCCAGTAAACACCAACAATATATTATTCATTTGTGGTGGTGCTTTTGATGGGATTGAGAAGAAAATCGCTAATAGATTACGTACCCAAACGGTTGGTTATAAGGTAGAAAAGGATGATTTTGAAATTGACCTTAAAAATCTTTATAAATACATTACACCACAAGATTTAAAAGCTTTCGGTTTAATTCCTGAATTAATTGGTAGACTTCCTGTGATTACGCATCTTAATCCATTGGATAGGGAAACGTTATTAAATATCCTTACAGAACCAAGAAATTCATTGATTAAGCAGTACAAAAAGCTGTTTGAATATGAAAATGTAAATCTTGAATTTGAAAAAGATGTGATGGAGTTCATTGTAGATAAGGCCATGGAATTTAAATTAGGAGCTAGGGGACTCAGGTCCATTTGTGAAGCAATCATGATTGATGCCATGTATGAAACACCCTCGGGAAAAACAGCCAAGGACTTATTAATAAGTTTGGATTATGCCAAGGATAAATTTGAAAAATCTGATCTTAAGAAATTAAAAGTTGCATAAAAAAGGCCCCGATTCAATCGGGGTTTTTTGTACAATAAAAAATAAAATATGAGAAAAAAACAAGAACCAATAGTTCAAGCCCCTGTTGTGGCAAAAAAAACGAATGATGTTGAAAGCCCTGTAAAATCGGGATTGAAAAACAAAACCGATATTGTTAATAATTGGCTGCCACGCTATACCGGTCGACCATTGGCAGAGTTCAGCCGGTTTATTTTACTAACTAATTTCTCAAAATACTTACATCTTTTTTCGGAGTGGAATGATAATGCTCCAATCATTGGTCTAGATAAACCAATGCAAAGTGTTTCCGCAAATGGAATTACACTGATCAATTTCGGAATGGGAAGCCCTATGGCAGCAACCATGATGGATTTGCTAACCGCTATTCAACCACAAGCAGTTTTGTTTTTGGGTAAGTGTGGTGGACTAAAAAAGAAGAATAAAATTGGAGATTTGATCTTGCCAATTGCCGCCATTCGTGGTGAGGGTACCTCAAACGATTACCTTCCTGCTGAAGTCCCAGCACTACCAGCCTTCGCTCTGCAGAAAGCTATTTCAACAACTATTCGTGATCATTCACGTGATTATTGGACAGGAACAGTTTATACTACTAACCGCCGTGTTTGGGAGCATGATAAAGGTTTTAAAAAGTATTTAAAAACCTTACGTGCCATGGCTGTAGATATGGAAACAGCAACAATTTTCACTACGGGCTTTGCAAATAAAATTCCAACAGGAGCCTTATTATTGGTTTCCGATCAGCCTATGATTCCAGAAGGTGTTAAAACCGCTGAAAGCGATTCAAATGTAACCGAACAATATGTTGAAACGCACTTGAGAGTTGGAATCGATTCGCTTAAACAATTGATTAACAATGGATTAACTGTAAAACACTTGAAATTTTAATATTTAAATAAATGTAATTACGTAGAGACGCACGGCCGTGCGTCTCTAAAATTATTTCATGCAGTAGAGACACACGGCCGTGTGTCTCTAAAATTATTTCATGTAAATGAGACGCACGGCGGTGCGTCCCTACAATAATTTCATGCAGTAGAGACACACTGCCGTGTGTCTCTACAATAATTTTATGTAAATGAGACGCACGGCCGTGCGTCTCTACTAAAATTCGTATTTTTGCATTATGTGGTATAATAATATTCTTGAAACCATAGGAAATACTCCTTTGGTAAAACTGAACAATATAACGAAGGGTGTTAAAGCTACGGTTTTAGCAAAAATCGAAACTACCAATCCTGGTAATTCTATAAAAGATAGGATGGCTTTGAAGATGATTGAAGTTGCGGAGCGCAGTGGTATTTTGAAGCCAGGCGGGACAATTATCGAAGGTACGTCGGGTAACACAGGTATGGGTTTGGCAATGGCAGCCATTATCAAGGGTTATAAATGTATTTTTACTACTACAGATAAACAATCGAAAGAAAAAGTAGATGCTTTGCGTGCTTTTGGTGCCGAGGTAATTGTTTGCCCTACAAACGTAGAACCTGAAGATCCAAGATCATATTATTCTGTTTCTTCACGACTTGAGCGTGAAGTTCCCAATTCCTGGAAGCCTAATCAATATGATAATTTATCGAATTCTTTGGCGCATTATGAACAAACAGGACCAGAAATTTGGGCACAAACAGAGGGTAAAATTACCCATCTAGTTGTTGGCGTAGGTACTGGCGGAACGATTTCTGGTACTGGAAGATATTTAAAGGAGAAGAATCCAAATATTAAAATTTGGGGTATTGATACCTATGGGTCTGTATTCAAAAAATATAAAGAAACAGGCATTTTTGATAAAAATGAGATTTACCCATACATTACTGAAGGTATTGGTGAAGATTTCTTGCCGCAAAATGTGGATTTTAACGTAATTGATCGATTTGAGAAAGTAACAGACAAGGATGCGGCTTTAATGACACGTGATATTGCAAGGAAAGAAGGAATATTTGCTGGGAATTCTGCGGGATCGGCACTTGCGGGACTCATGCAAATGAAAGATGAGCTTAAAGAAAGTGATGTTGTAGTAATTATTTTCCATGATCATGGATCAAGATACATGGCTAAAATGTATAATGAAGATTGGTTAAGGGAGCGTGGTTTCTTAGAAGATGAAAAATTAACTGCTAAGTCGATTTTGACAAAACGTGGCCGACAAGAAATTGTGACTATAGATTGTGAGCAATCTGTTTTACAGGCAATTAACACAATTAAATCCTTAAATATTTCTCAAATTCCGGTAACTCAAAAAGGAATGGTTGTAGGTAAAATTACTGAAAGCGATATTTTAAGTGCTGTTTTAGAAAATCCTGCTCTTCGTTCAGGTAGTGTTAAAGATATCATGACCGCCTCATTTCCTTTTGTTGATTTGAATACTTCGATTGATAAAATTACTTCTATAATCAACAAGGAAAATATGGCTGTTTTAGTGGAGGATGGGAATGGTAATATTGAGATTATTACTCAGTATGATATTATTAATGCTATTTCAGGATAATAAATCTTTTGATTTTCTATGTGAGCGAGGATTTATTGTTAATCCACCAGCAGCTACCCTAGCTAAATAAATTTTTTAGTATTTGGATTATTTCTTACAATCCTTGATTTTACAAAGCCTTTGAATTTTTGTCTGGCCAATGCATTTATTAGGAATGGGGCCGTATGCTAAAATGAGCTTATCATAAAGTAAAATACGGGTATTTTCGAGTGTAATAGACTGATTTTGAGTATCTGTGCTGCTAAATTTGACCTTGATTAAATTGATTCTGTTTTTCGTCAGGAAGCAATTTTAATAGTTTTTTTCTCAAATTTCATATATAAATCAATGAATTACTAGAAAAGAATAATCTCTCCCTTTAGAGATGACGCTTATTATTTAGCCAATTATTAACTATATATGAAACCTATAAATTGCTTTATTTCTAGTGACCTTTAGCGGTCGCATCAATCCTTCTAATATCTGCTCCTAAAGCTCTTAATCGCTCATCAATGTCTTGGTAGCCACGTTCAATTTGTTCGATATTATAAATAATTGAGGTGCCTTGTGCAGAAAGGGCAGCGATTAATAAAGAAACTCCTGCTCTGATATCTGGAGAGGTCATTTCTATGCCCCGAAGTCTAACTTTTTTATCAAGACCGATAACTGTTGCACGATGTGGATCACATAAAATAATCTGCGCGCCCATGTCAATTAGCTTATCGACAAAGAAAAGCCGACTTTCAAACATTTTTTGGTGAATTAATACATTCCCTTTGGCTTGAGTAGCAACAACGAGCATAATACTCAATAAATCTGGTGTAAATCCAGGCCAAGGAGCATCAGCAATAGTCATAATTGAACCATCAATAAATGTTTCAACTTCATATGATTTTTGTGCAGGAATGAAAATATCATCGCCTCGCAATTCAAGTTTTATTCCAAGCTTTTTGAATACCTCGGGAATCATCCCAAGTTCTTGAAATTGAACATTTTTAATAGTGATTTCAGACTCAGTCATGGCTGCTAGTCCGATGAATGACCCAATTTCAATCATATCAGGCAAGAGACGGTGTTCAGTCCCACCCAGCTTTGTCACTCCTTCAATTTTTAGAAGGTTTGAACCTACACCTGTAATGTTAGCTCCCATACGATTGAGCATTTTGCACAATTGTTGAAGGTATGGTTCGCATGCAGCATTGTAAATAGTAGTTGTTCCTTTGGCTAAAACTGCTGCCATAACCACGTTTGCTGTACCAGTTACAGAGGCTTCATCTAAAAGGATATAAGCACCTTGAAGATTACTTGCATCTACATTAAAGAAATCGGTTTTCTTATCGTAAATAAATTTGGCTCCTAATTTTTCGAAACCTAAAAAGTGGGTATCTAGCCTTCTGCGACCAATTTTGTCGCCTCCAGGTTTAGGTATTGCGGCTTTTCCGAATCGAGCTAGGAGCGGACCAACAATCATAATAGACCCTCTTAGGCTACCACCTTTAGATCTAAAGGTCTCAGATTTGAAAAATTCAAGATTTATATTTTTTGCTTCAAAGGTATAGGTGTCTTTGCTTAAACGCTCCACTTTTACCCCTAAATCGCCTATGAGTTCGATTAGTTTATTCACGTCCTTGATGTCGGGAATATTACTAATCGTGATTTTTTCTTCAGTAAGAAGTACTGCTGAAATAATTTGTAATGCTTCGTTTTTTGCTCCCTGAGGAATAATTTCGCCTTTTAGAGGCTTACCACCAACAATTTCAAATGCGTTCATCTGTACTGATATGTTTTAAATAATAGATTTTATAATTGGGAAAGCGCTAATTTACAAAAACTAGTTTTTGTTCCTTAAATAAATTAGAATTGTCTTATAATATTTGATAATCTGTGAATGTAAAATTCACATTTTTAGTATCTTTTACTACCTTGATTATTAGTTCTTTGACGATTAGAACCAGGGTTATTACGATTCGTATTTTGTCGCCCTTTATTTTGATTAGAATTTCTTTGTCTGCTAGGTGAGACAACCTGACGCACATCTACACGTTGAAGATTTACATTTTCTTCCAATTGCAATGCTCCATTGGACATTTCACGAAGGTCTTTAATGATGGTTTCATCAGCAACACTATCCTTATTCCAGGTTACGTAAGCCATTTTCATGAAATTAGCAATCGACTGAACCATAGCTTGTTTTTTTTCTGGTTCTTCAATAGCCTTGGCTTTGCTGATCATTAATTCAACAGTTTTTCCATAATGCTTGTATTTTATCCTTTGTTGTGGGTAGGATAAAGGAGCAGGTTTAAATCTGATGGCATCCTCAGATGGTTTTGGATAGGGTGAATCAACATCAATCTTAAAATCAGAGATGATGTGTAAATGATCCCACAATTTATGTTTAAAATCGGCCACATCACGCAAATGAGGGTTTAAAAAACCCATTAAATCGATCACTACCTGAGCATAACGATTTCTCTCATCTTTGGTAGGTAAATCCACAATATATTTAACCATATTTTGAACATTACGTCCATATTCGGCCAATATTAATTTTTTCCTGGTGGTATTATAATCGAATGTCATTGTTATTTTTTTATTTCGCAGAACAAATATGCGGTTTAAATGCGTTATTACGCGATTTTGATTTTATTTTATAATTCTCAATTTAGCAAATTTTAACAATAATTGCTTCTGTCCTAAATCTTTAAAGAAAATTGTTGCTTTTAAGTCGGGTTTATTGCCTTCCATATTGATTACTTTCCCAAATCCGAAGCGTTCATGTTCCACTTCCATTCCGACTTGTAATCCGGAGGTGTCTGACGGACTAAAGCCTTCACTTGGAACGTGTGCTTTGGGTAAAATAGAGCTCGTTCTTGGCATTGATGCTGGCTTTGGCTTGCTAAACATTTCCTTTTGCTGCCATGGCGATTTATCTTCATCGCCGAAAGGATTATCTGATTTTTTCTGCTGAGGCTTAAAATCAAGCTCCAGAAAACGAGCATCAATTTCTTCAATAAAACGACTTGGTTCACAGCTGGTTAAAGTCCCCCAGCGATAACGCGATGTAGCATAGGAAAGATTCAGTTTTTTTCCGGCACGGGTAATCGCCACATAAAACAATCTACGTTCTTCTTCTAAATCTGTTCTAGAGCTCAAGGACATTTGTGAAGGGAACAAGTTTTCTTCAAGTCCCACAACAAAAACATTGTCAAACTCTAATCCCTTTGCCGAATGGATAGTCATTAATGAAACGGTATCAGCATCGGGGTTTTTATCATTATCATCGTTAGTAAGAAGTGCAATATCCTGCATGAAAATATCGAGACTTCGCTCCTCAATATCCTCACGCTCACTAAATTCTTTGATACCGTTCAATAATTCCTGAATATTTTCATACCTGCTCAACCCTTCCACAGATTTATCGGAATAAAGCTCCTTTAAAATGGTTGAATGTTGGGCAATATGAAGTGCTGTATCATAGGCCGAATGAGTTTTGGTCATTACCTGAAAGCTCTGTATTAACACAGCAAAATTTGCTACAGCAGTCGAACTACGCGAATCCAAATAGCTGTGGGCATTGCAAATTACATCCCAAATGCTTATATTATGTTGATCAGCGGCAATCATGATGCGCTCAATGCTGGTATCTCCAATTCCACGACGTGGATAATTGATAATACGTTTTATTGCCTCCTCGTCATTCGGATTAAATGTTACGCGGAAATAAGCAATCAGGTCTTTAATCTCTTTCCTTTGGTAAAAGGATAGTCCGCCGTAAATTTTATAAGGCACATTTAACTTTCTAAGCGCCTCTTCCATCGCTCTTGATTGTGCATTTGTGCGATATAAAATCGCAAAATCATGATATTTAGATCCTTTAAGAGCTTGTTCTTGGGCAATTCCTTCCGCAACTATTTTCCCCTCTTCGTTATCACTAAAAGCGCGACTAACCTTTATTTTATCGCCCTCCTCATTATCCGAAAAGACTGATTTTTTAAGCTGGTTTTTATTATTGGCGATGATGCTGTTCGCTACCTTAACAATGTTTTGTGTAGAGCGATAGTTTTGCTCCAATTTATAGACTTTTAAGTCCGGATAATCTTTTTCAAAATTCAGAATGTTCTGAATATTAGCCCCACGAAAGGCATAAATACTCTGCGCATCATCCCCAACAACACAAATGTTTTCATTATTGGCAGCAAGCTTTTTTACAATGAGGTATTGTGAGTAATTGGTATCCTGATACTCATCTACCATCAAATACTTGAACTTATTTTGGTATTTATATAAAACTTCTGGATGCTCTTTTAATAACACATTGGTCTTGTAAAGTAAATCATCAAAGTCCATTGCACCCGCTTTAAAGCATCTCTGAGCATAAATTTGATAGATTTCGCCAATGCTGCCCCGTCCCGTTGAAAAATCTTCAGCCTGAATTTGCGCATTTTGTAGATAGGCCGCAGGTGACAATAAATTATTTTTAGAAGATGAAATACGATTGTAAACAAAATTTACATTGTAGAGCTTTTCATCTAACTGCTTTTCTTTAACAATTGCACGTAGCAGACTTTTGCTATCGTCGGTATCGTAAATGGTGAAATTACTTGGGTAGCCAATCTTTTCAGATTCTACTCTTAAAAGCTTAGCAAAAACTGAGTGGAATGTTCCCATCCATATATTTTTGGCTTCGGTTCCCACAACTTTCATGATACGCTCACGCATCTCTTTAGCCGCCTTGTTGGTGAAAGTTAGAACAAGAATATTGAATGGATCAACCTCCTTTTTGATCAAGTGAGCCACACGATAAGTTATTACACGTGTCTTTCCTGATCCTGCTCCCGCAACTATCATCACCGGTCCTTCGGTTTGCTCAACTGCCGCACGCTGCGAAGGATTTAATCCATCTAAATAATCCAAAATCTACTCCTGTTTTTAATCTGCTAAATTAATAAAGAGATTTGAGATTTAGGGATTTGATGCTCAAGAATTTATCCACGATGACTTGCTATTTTTATTGTAAAAATAGGCTTTCGAATTCCTTAAATGCAGAATAATTAGCCAAAATCTTTAAATAATATCTTTTAAATTAATATTTTATCTTTAATCTAAAAATTAATTTTACCTTCGGTTTGGCTTTCGATTAATCGGAGACTTTTCGGGGTTTTATCTCTGTAGAAATTGATAATGTTTTGCTGTGCTGGAAAATTCTTAAACAAGATGCTGTTTTTAATTTCTGCAGTTTTAGGTGCAGGAATATTTACTGCTTCAATATAAATCCAGGCTACATCTTCCTCAATTTCATATCCTAAGTAATTTAGTGCTATTTTTTTTTCATTGATATAAATATCGGTATGTTCTAAAATGTACCTCCCAACTAATTTATTCAGTTCTTCTTTATTGGCAGGTTTTAAAAAGTTGATTTTACTTTTGGAGTATTCATTTAGTTCAACTTCTAAATCATCCCAAAATATTTTTTCAGATATTTCAAGCGATTTTTTAGCAGCATTATATTTTATTTCTGTCATGCTGATATGAAAGGGATGAAGGGTTAAATTGACTCCCATTGGCTTGAGAGGCGTGCCTGCATCGAGCTGATTTATTGCCAAGATCATTAAAAAGACAAGCAAAAAATACTTTTTTAACATATTACATTTAATTTGATGCAAATTAACCAATTTTATCGATGTTTATTTTTTCAATTCTTAAATAAAATTCTCAAATGAATCAGTTTGAATTATATTTTGGCTTAGGGGTATCGCATATTCTTGATATAGAGGGGTATGATCATATTCTTTTTGTAATAGCCTTATGCACCATTTATACTTTTGTAGATTGGCGAGAAATCTTGGTTTTAGTTACTGCTTTTACCATCGGTCATTCATTAACCCTTGCCTTAGCCACATTGAAATTTATTTCTGTCAATGCATCATTAATAGAGTTTTTAATTCCCGTGACTATTGCCATTACTTCCGCATCAAATTTGCTAAATACTCATCCCAAAAATGAAAGGGCTATTTCTTTAAATTATTTTTTCGCCTTATTTTTTGGATTAATTCACGGATTAGGCTTTTCAAATTTTTTAAAATCATTATTAGGAAAGGAGAGCTCTATTTTAGAACCTTTGCTTGCTTTTAATTTGGGATTGGAGCTTGGTCAAATAGTGATTGTAATCGCATTTTTAACCCTGACTTATATCTTAATTAATTTGTTGAAAATCAGACAAAAGCTTTGGATTCAAATAGTATCGATTATTGTTTTCCTGGTATCTATTTATTTAATTTTTGAAGCTAAATTTTGGTAAAAATCTAGTGATAATCACTTATATGTAAAATATCAATTTTGTTTGAAATTTAAATAATGTACATTTAGCTTTAAATTTAAAATTTATTAGCCAATTTATTCCAAGAATTCTTTTTTAGGGTTCAACGGGATTAAATTTAATTTATCAAAAATGACTAGAAAATTATTTCTTCTTTGTATCGGGTTTTTATGCTCTGTATCGGTTTTTGCTCAGTGGTCTGAACAAAATCATGCCGAAAGATTCGAACAATTGGGTCCGATGTTACGTTCCCCAAATGTGTATCGTACTGCATCTGGAGCACCAGGGCACATGTATTGGCAGCAAAAAGCTGACCATGACATTACTGTCGAGCTTAATGATGATAATCAGTCTATAAAAGGCTGGCAGAAAGTTACCTATTACAATAATTCCCCAGATCCTCTGAATTATTTATGGATTCAGCTTGATCAAAATGAGCGTGCTAAAGATTCAAATACTCCTAAAATTGCCGAAAGTAGAATTAGTCCTAGAATGTCGATGGGGCAATTGCAGTCCATTTTATACCACGACCAAGATTTAGGCTATAAAATTATCTATGTGAAAGATATGGCAGGTAAGGATATTCCTGTAACTATCAATCAAACAATGATGCGCATGGATTTAGCTACACCTTTAAAGCCAGGTCAGAAAATGGAGTTTACTATGGAGTGGACTTTCAATATTCATGATCGTGTGAGTTTCTTGGGTGGAAGACCAGGTTACGAATATTTCGAAAAAGATGGTAACTATCTTTATACAATGGCTGAGTGGTTCCCACGTATGGCCGTTTATTCTGATTTTCAAGGATGGCAACATAAACAATTTGTTGGTAGAGGCGAGTTTGCTTTAACTTTTGGAGATTATAAAGTGAAAATTACTGTGCCAGCTGATCATATGGTTGGTTCAACAGGTGTACTTCAAAATGCTAAACAAGTTTTAAGTGCTACTGAGTTTGAGCGTTGGGAAAAAGCAAAAAGAACTTATGATAAACCGGTAATTATCCGTACACAGTCAGAGGCTGAGAAATTGGAAAAAGCCAGAGCTAAAGACAAGAAAACTTGGATTTATCATGCTCAAAATGTGAGAGATTTCGCTTGGACTTCTTCTCGTAAGTTTATTTGGGATGCCATGGCGGTTAAACAAACTGGTAGCGATGTAATGGCAATGTCTTATTATGGTAAAGAAGGAAATCCTTTGTGGGAGCAATATTCAACTCGTGTAGTAGCTCATACCATTAAGTCATACGGTTCTCGCACTTTTGATTATCCATATCCAGTTGCAATTTCTGTAGAAGCTTCAAATGGTATGGAATACCCTATGATTTGCTTTAATTATGGTCGCCCAGATGCTGATGGAACTTATTCAGATGCTATTAAATACGGCATGATTTCAGTAATTATACATGAGGTAGGTCATAATTTCTTCCCAATGATTGTAAATTCTGATGAGCGTCAATGGAGCTGGATGGATGAGGGTTTGAACACCTTTATGCAATACATGGCAGAACAAGAGTGGGATAGAAATTACCCTTCAAGTAGAGGCCCTGCACACAAAATTGTTCCATACATGAGAAGTGAAAAGCATTTGCTTGAGCCAATCATGACCAATTCAGAGAATATCATTCAGTTTGGTCCTAATGCTTATGCAAAACCTGCAACTGCATTAAATATCTTACGTGAAACCGTAATGGGACGTGAATTATTTGATTATGCATTTAAACAATATGCTCAACGCTGGATGTTTAAACACCCAACACCAGATGATTTATTCCGTACTCTAGAAGATGCTTCTTCAGTGGATTTAGATTGGTTTTGGAGAGGTTGGTTTATGGGTACAGAGCCTGTTGATATTTCGGTAGAAAGTGCAAAATGGTATAAGCTAGATAATCGTACTCCTAAAGAAAAGAAGGCTGATGATAAAAAAGCATTTGATCGTGAAGCTAGTTCAATTAGTACCATCAATAACCAAAAGGATATCCCTCAAACAGTATTAGAGGCTGATCCTGCAACCCGCGATTTTTATAATTCATATAATCCATTTACCGTTACTCCGGATGATGAAAAAGCTTATGCTGATTTTATGAGTCGCCTTTCTCCTAAAGAGAAGGAAATGATTAATAGCGGATTGAATTTCTATGAACTTAAATTCAGAAATGTTGGTGGATTAGTGATGCCATTAATCATTCAATTTAATTTTGTAGACGGTACTTCAGAAATCAAACGTATTCCTGCTGAAATTTGGAGATTAAACGAATGGGAAGTTTCAAAGGTTTTTGCGTTTAACAAAGAAGTGAAAGGTATTGTACTTGACCCAATTCGTGAGACGGCTGATATTAACGAAGAGAATAACTACTGGCCACGTCAATTTAGTCCGAGTAGATTTGAACTTTTCAAAGGTGTTGGCGGACCAAGAGGAAGCTCTAGCGGTGCTATGAGTCCGATGAAAAAAGCAAAGGCTGGAAATAAATAGTCTTTTTAAAATTAAAACATCAAAGCCTGAATGAATAAAATCGTTCAGGCTTTTTTATGCTATTGAGCCAAATCGAAAAAGACTTAGTAAAAATATTTAATATATTAATTTAAAAGAATTATATTATTTTTTAAATTAATATTGTGGGTTTTTAGCTTCTATGTTTATTAATATTTGGTCAAATTTATATTCCTTGTTTAAGGCTAAACATAGATTTATATCTTTGTATCAAAACCAATTGTATGCAAGAAATTAGAAAATACGTTAACGAGAATAAGCAACGTTTTTTAGACGAGCTTTTCGAACTACTTCGCTTTCCATCAATCAGTGCGGATCAGAAATATAAGGATTCCATGCTTAAAACTGCTGAGTTTGTTGCCGATAAGTTAAAGCATGCGGGCGCCGATTCAGTAGAAATTTGTCCTACTGCTGGATATCCCATTGTTTATGGTGAGAAAATTATTGATCCTACACTTCCTACTGTGCTTGTGTATGGACATTATGATGTTCAACCACCAGATCCATTAGACTTATGGGAAACTCCGCCATTTGAGCCTACCATTCGTGATGAAAAGATTTATGCACGTGGAGCTTGCGATGATAAGGGTCAATTTTATATGCATGTGAAAGCTTTTGAGTTGATGATGAGCACTAAGACCTTGCCTTGTAATATTAAGTTTATGATTGAGGGTGAGGAAGAAGTGGGATCGAGCAATCTTGGAATTTTTGTCAATGCAAATAAGGAGCGTTTAAAGGCTGATGTAGTTCTAATTTCAGATACTTCAATGATTAGTTTGGAGCATCCATCATTAGAAACGGGACTTCGTGGTTTATCTTATGTAGAAGTAGAAGTTACTGGTCCTAATCGTGATTTGCATTCTGGTGTTTATGGAGGAGCAGTTGCCAATCCTGCAACTATTCTAGCCAAGCTAATTGCTTCTATGCATGATGAAAATAATCACATTACCATTCCTGGTTTTTATGATGATGTTTTAGAGCTGAGTGCTGAAGAGCGCGAAATGCTTAATAAAGCGCCTTACAATGAAAATGAATATAAAATCGACCTGAAAGTTGATGAATTATGGGGTGAAAAGGGTTATACTACCATTGAGCGTACCGGAACTCGTCCTACTTTAGAAGTGAATGGCATTTGGGGTGGTTATATCGGCGAAGGTGCTAAAACGGTATTGCCATCAAAGGCTTATGCAAAGATTTCGATGCGTTTAGTCCCAAACCAGCAATCAGACAAAATCACGAAATTGTTCAAGGATCACTTCGAAAGCATTGCTCCTAAAAGTGTAAAAGTAAAGGTTTGTCCGCATCATGGTGGTGAGCCCGTAGTTACACCTACAGATAGTATCGCTTACAAAGCTGCCCAAAAGGCAATTTTAGAATCATTTGGTAAGGAGCCTATTCCAACTCGTGGTGGTGGAAGTATTCCGATTGTAGCTTTATTTGAGAAAGAATTAGGAATTAAGACCGTTTTAATGGGATTTGGCTTGGATAGTGATAATCTACATTCACCAAATGAGAAATATGATATCGCTAATTTCTATAAGGGAATTGAAACCATTCCACTTTTCCACAAATATTTTGCTGAGTTAAGCAAGTAATCTTAATTGTAGATTAATCCAGGTAAAATTTACCTGGATTAATTTTTTATACCTGCCACATCTCACAGGTTTTCAAGAAATTATCATCTGCATCTGCTCCAATACCTGGTGTATCTGGAATATCCAAGAAATAACCTTCATAAGTCACACCACCTGTAACAGGATCTATTAAATGTCCTAATAAACAGGTATCGAGGTCGAAATATTTGATATTGGGACAAGCATAAGCGAAATGTAGGTTAGCACTTAGTGCAATTCTACTTTCGAGCATGCTGCCAATCATACAGGCAATGCCCGCATTTTTTGCTGTTTCATGTATTTTAAGTCCCTCGTTTATTCCACCCGATTTAGCAAATTTTATATTAATAAGGTCGCAGGCATTAGAATTTATAAGTTTACGGGCATCATGATGATTGTAGCAACTTTCATCAGCCATGATCTTAATTCCTGTATTATTTAATAGCTCAGGGAGTAAATCATCGTACCATGTACGCATCGGTTGTTCACAAAATTCAATCTTGAGCGGTTCCATCTCATTTAAACAATATTTCGCTTCTTCATAGTTCCAGCCTTGATTTGCATCTATGCGAATAATCATTTCTTTGCCTATAGCCATTCTTATGGCTCTGATTCGTTCGAGGTCGGCTTCAGGCTTTTTACCAAGCTTGATTTTCAAAATGCTTGCACCTTGTTTTTGGTAAGTGAGTGCAGATTGAACCATTTCTTCCGGAGTGCCAATACCGATGGTCATGTCGGTTTCAATGCTTCTTTTTTTGCCACCTAAATATTTATAAAGCGGTAAATTTTGGTTTTTAGCAGCAAGATCATAGAGGGCCATATCAAAGGCACTTTTTATGGTCGAATTATGTGCGGTATAATTATGTAGATCCTGAATTCTTGCAGGAATATCGAGAGCATCTTTACCTTTCCAAATTTTGGCAAAATCTTTAGCCATTGCTAAGCATGTTTCCTGGGTTTCGCCAACAATCATTGGGAAGGCAGAGCACTCGCCAACGCCATAATGTTGTGAGTCGGTATGTACACGAATGAATACATTTTGTGCATAATCCATGGTGCCAGTAGCAATCACAAAAGGTTCCATCGGAATGCTAAACCTGTAGATATCGATATGAGTAATTTTCATGTCGAAATTTAAGTCTTTATTCTTATTCACAAAACAATTTTTTCAATAAATAAGCCGAATAATTATTGCTTTGATATTATCAGATGCTCCATCTGAAATCATTATTTTTGTGTTTTAATAGAATAAAATGTCAAACAGACTCATCCATCAAACATCGCCCTATCTCTTGCAACATGCCAACAATCCAGTTGATTGGTATCCATGGGGAGAAGAAGCGCTAAACAAAGCAAGAAAGGAAAATAAGCTAATTCTAGTTAGTATAGGATATTCAGCTTGCCATTGGTGCCATGTTATGGAGCATGAAAGCTTTGAAGATCAGGCTGTTGCTGATATTATGAATGAGCACTTTATTTGCATTAAGATTGATCGTGAGGTACGTCCGGATATTGATCAAATTTATATGGATGCGGTACAATTAATGACTGGAAGTGGTGGCTGGCCTTTAAATTGTTTTTGCTTACCCGATCAACGCCCGATTTATGGTGGCACCTATTTTAAGAAGGATGATTGGAAAAATATTCTCAAAAATTTAGCTTCCTATTGGCATGAAAAGCCAGAAGATGCTGTTGGATATGCAGTTAGGCTTACCAACGGAATAAATAAGGGTGAACAACTTATTAAAGTGGAGCAAGAATATTCGTACACCCAAAAGGATGTATCCGATATTTTTGATAATTGGAAGCGCACTTTTGATTTAGTTAATGGAGGTTATAATCGTGCTCCTAAATTTCCCTTGCCTAATAATTGGCAATTTATGTTGCGCTACGCTCATCTTATGAAAGATGATGCGGCGCATATTGCAAGTCGTATAAGCCTTCAGAAAATGGCTTTTGGGGGCATCTACGATCAAATTGGTGGCGGTTTCGCCCGATATTCGGTTGACGGCATTTGGCATATTCCTCATTTTGAGAAAATGCTATACGATAATGCACAGCTCATTTCTCTTTATTCAGAAGCCTATCAATATACACCCGATCCGATTTATAAAAGTGTAGTTTATGAGTGTTTAGAATTTATTGAACGTGAAATGACATCCCCAGAAGGAGCATTTTACTCGGCCATAGACGCCGATAGTGAAGGTGTAGAGGGTAAATTTTATTCTTTTACTAAAGAAGAAATAAAATCTATTTTGGAGGAGGATGAAGAGTTGTTTAGCATTTATTTTCAGCTAACAGAGGAAGGGAATTGGCTTGAAGAGGCGACCAATGTATTTATCAGGAAATTTGAAAATTCCGAAATAGCGGCACAATTGGGGATTAGTGAGGAAGTTTTGGAATATAAAATTAAAGACGCAAAGACGAAGGTTTTGCAGGCTCGTTCTTTACGTATCCGACCGGGATTGGATGATAAAATTCTCGCTTCTTGGAATGGGATGATGTTGAAGGCTTATGCAGATGCTTATCGCGTATTCGCTGAACCTGAATTCCTTAAAAAAGCCCAAAAAAGTTCCCAATTTATTCTTGAGCATTTAATTGTAGATCAAAAATTGGTTCGTGTATATCAAAAAAATCCACAGCAAGAAGAGTCTAATGCAGCTTTCCTGGATGATTACGCCTTGGTGATTGAAGGCTTGATCTCACTTTATGAGGCATGTTTTGATGAAAAATACCTTGAAATTGCAAAAACAATGACAGATCAATCCATTTCTGAATTTTATGATAA
This sequence comes from Daejeonella sp., assembly GCF_044342615.1. Lineage (GTDB taxonomy): Bacteria > Bacteroidota > Bacteroidia > Sphingobacteriales > Sphingobacteriaceae > Daejeonella. The sequence goes on from NZ_JBIIPN010000006.1 coordinate 19,499, forward strand.
GGAAAGCGGAATGTTTTTTTATACTGCTAATTCTGGGGAACAACTCATTGCCCGAAAGCAAGAAATTTTAGACAATGTTATTCCCGCCTCTAATTCAGTGATGGCACATAACCTCTTTAAATTAGGACATTTTTACGATCAAAGTGATTATTTAAGTATATCTGAGCAAATGCTTAGAAATGTGCATGCTCGAATAAAAACCTATGGGTCGGGCTATTCAAATTGGGCTTCATTATTGTTATTACATGTTTTTGGCGTCTATGAGATTGCAATTACTGGTGCCTTAGCGGATTTAAAAAGAAAGGAAATAGAAAAATATTACATTCCTAACAAAATACTTTTGGGAGGTTCTTCAGGAACATTACCTTTGTTAAAAGATAAATGGGATACAGATACAAAAATATATGTGTGCCAAAACAAAACTTGTTTATTACCAGTAGTTGAGGTAATTGACGCAATTAAACAAATCGATAAACCATTACAAGCTTAGGAATTCAAGAAGATTTTCCTAACCTGTCAATTACTTAATTCTATTAAAATGACAATTCAATTAAACAGCGTAGTAGCGCTAACCTATGATCTTTACACAAAAGAAAACGATCAAGAAGTATTTGTAGAAAAAGCTGATGAGCAAAATCCTCTAGTTTTTTTATTTGGAGTAGGAATGATGCTTCCAAAGTTTGAAGAAAATTTAGCTGGCTTAAATGCTGGTGATAGCTATGACTTCCATTTGGCTGCCGAAGATGCCTATGGAGTAAAAGATGATAGTCGTGTAACTGATCTCCCAAAGGAGATGTTTGGCGATATGGAAATTCCAGCTGTTGGTTCAATTTTGCCTTTACAAGATGATCAAGGTCACCAGTTTAGCGCAAGAGTAAAAGAAGTCACTGAAGCTGCAGTAATTGTTGATTTAAATCATCCTATGGCTGGCCAAGATTTACACTTTATTGGTAAAATCATTTCTGTACGTGCTGCAACTGATGAGGAATTAGCTCATGGGCATGCGCACGGTGCTGATGGTCATGCATCGCACTAAATTTTGATTCTTATTTAGAGAGGGCATTGAATTTTCAATGCCCTTTTTTATTAAAAAAAAATAAAAAATCATCTATTCTTCATCTTGCCTAGATAGTTTTATAGAAAAAATATTAAGATCATGAAGAAACAAACACAACTAAAAGGTGCTCTACTTCTATTAAGTATAGCATTATTGAGCCTTGGATCTTGTAAAAAAGATTCAATGTCAATTGATAATGAACTTGAGTTCGCTAAACTTGAAGCGATAACGATTAGTAGTACCTCCGCTTTAGGGAATAGTTATGGTAATTCCGATAGTTTATATGCTATGGAAGCTTGCAAAAAGGGAAATAAGAAAAGTCCAATTGAATTAGCCACCCTTTCTTCATCAATTACTAATTATCTGACTACTAATTATGCTGGTTTTACTTTCCAGAAGGCTTTTCAGATTACAAACCAAACCAGTGCAGCAGTAGATAGCTATGTTGTTGTTATTCAGTTTAATTCAAAGCCTGTTGCTTTAAAATTTGATGCTGCGGGTGCTTTTGTTAAGGTTTTAGAACTTAGAGAAGGTCGTAATATGAAAGGTCGTGGTGGTTGGCATGCTGGAGGCTTATTTGATCATAGAGATGGTAAGCAACGCGATACTTTGGCTATTAGTGCTATTCCTTCAGCTATAAAGACTTATATGTCAACTACTTATTCGGCCGATACAATTGTACACGCTTTTGTAAATAAGGATCAAAGTATTATTGTGATTAGCAAGAATGTGAATTATTTTGCGACTGCTTTTAGTATAAGTAATACTTTCTTAAAACGTCATCAATTGCCTGCATTCCCGGGTAAAGGCATGTCTATTGCTGCTAGTGCTTTGCCTGCAGTTTCAACTTCTTACTTAACTACTACTTTTCCTAACTATGTTTTCAAAAAGGCATTTGAAATCAAAGCCAATGGGGTAGTAAAGGCTTATTTGGTATTAATTGATGCCAATTTAACTAAATATGCCATTCATTTTGATGCTACAGGTGCTTTTGTAAAAGCTTCTACCATTAGATAGTATTCTTTCTTTATATCTTTCAAGCAGCTTCCATTTTGGGAGCTGCTTTTTTATGTCTAATTCTGCTTTTATCATTCATTTTAGAATTATTCCTGAAGGTGATTGTTTATTTGAATTTGAATATTTTAGTTACTTTTAATCATTCCCAAACAAGCCTTGAAATTCAAATGAAAAAAATCGTTCCTTTTTTATTTTTTATCCTGCTTTCATTCAGCGCAATTGCTCAATCAAAAAATGCTACTATAGCGATTATTCCACAGCCAGTTTCTTTAAAACTGGGTCATGGTTATTTTAAACTTCCAGAAAATATTACTGTTCATACCTCTAACTCACTAGAACTTCAATCAATAATTTCCATTTTAAGCGATAGAATTAAATCGGCGACGGGTTATCAGGTTAGTACTTCAAAAAGTGCTGAAGAAGCAATTATTCACTTAACGGTAAACTCTGTTTATGATCCGAAATTGGGAGATGAGGGGTATCATCTATTCACAAGCCATTCTGGTGTAAAAATCAGTGCAAATAAACCTGCGGGACTATTTTACGGGATGCAAACATTGATTCAATTACTTCCTAAAGAGATTGAAAGTAAGCAATTGCAAGAAAATATAAATTGGCAAATTCCGGTGCTTGAAATCACTGATTATCCTAAACTTGCTTGGCGCGGATTAATGTTTGATGTGGCTAGACATTTCTTTACTAAGGAGGAAGTCAAGCAATACATTGATGCTATGGCTAAATACAAATACAATGTTTTACACTTACATTTAACGGATGATGAGGGCTGGAGAATTGAAATTAAGGGTTTTCCTAAACTGACTGAAGTTGGTGCTTGGAATGTGAAGCGTATTGGTGAATTCGGTGATTTTATTCCTCCAAAACCCGACGAACCACGTAATTATGGTGGTTTTTATACTCAGGAAGATATCAAGGAATTGGTTTCTTATGCAAAAGATAGATTTATAAATATTCTTCCAGAGGTTGATGTGCCTGGACATAGTCTTGCAGCCATTGCCTCTTATCCTGAACTATCATGCACACCCGAAGCCGTAAATTATAAGGTAAGATCCGGTGAAAAAATCATGGACTGGTCGGGTGGTGCTCCTCCTAAAGCATTGGTAGACAATACGCTATGTCCTGCGAATGAGCTTGCATATAGTTTTATGGATACGGTTATAACGCAACTGTCACAACTTTTTCCATTCGAATATATTCATGTTGGTGGGGATGAGGCTCCAATTAACTTCTGGCAGAAAAACCCACAAATCAAGGCACTTATGATTCGTGAAGGCATTGTTGATATTACAAAAGTTCAAGGATATTTTACTCGTAGGATAGAAAAAATTGTGGAATCTAAGGGCAAGAAAATGATGGCTTGGGATGAGGTTTTAGAAGGTGGCGTTAGTCCGACAACAGCTGTAATGAGCTGGCGTGGAATGAAATACGGCATTGAAGCAGCCCATAATCAACATGAGGTGGTAATGAGTCCTACAACTTATGCTTACCTCGATTATATGCAGTCGGATGTGATTTCTGAACCACGGGTTTATGCTTCTTTACGTTTGAACAAAACGTATGAATTTGAGCCAATTCCTGATGGGGTTGATCCCAAATATATAAAAGGGGGGCAAGCTAATTTATGGACTGAACAGGTTTATAATATCCGTCAAGCGGAATACATGACTTGGCCACGTGCTTTTGCAATTGCCGAATCTGTTTGGTCTGAAAAGGATAAAAAAAACTGGCCTGATTTTTTTAATAGGGTAGAGGAGCATTTTAAACGTTTTGATGTTTCAGAAACAAAATATTCGCCTAGCGTGTATGATCCAATTTTTAAAGCTGGTAAAACTGCTGATAAAAGGTTAACAGTAGATTTAAGTTTAGAAATTGAGGGACTTGATATTTATTACAGTTTTGATAATTCCTTCCCAGATCAATTTTATCCTAAATACATGGGCACATTGACCGTTCCAATTGATGCAAAACAGTTGAAGCTAATCACTTACAGGGGGAATAAGCCTATTGGTAGAATGCTTACTATGCCGATTGAGGAATTAAAAAAGCGTGCAAAACTATAGTTTTGTTCATTAAAAAAGCCGGTAATTTGTGTTGCCGGCTTTTTTGTCTTTTGCTTTTCTCTTATTTCTTTTTAGCGTATAATTCTTCGCGCTGCTGTTTTACAGCATCACTTGTAATGTATTCATCATAAGTCATAAGCTTATCGATAATTCCACCAGGTGTTAACTCAATGATGCGGTTCGCTACAGTTTCAGTTAATTCATGATCTCGTGAAGTAAATAAGATAATTCCTTTAAAATCCTTCATTCCGTTGTTTAAAGCGGTGATAGATTCCAGATCTAAGTGGTTAGTAGGCTCATCAAACATTAAAAGATTAGCCTGCTGAAGCATCATTCTTGAGAACATACATCTCATTTTCTCGCCTCCTGATAGCACAGACGACTGCTTTAGAACTTCCTCCCCAGAGAATAACATACGTCCTAAGAAACCTCTAATAAATTGTTCGTCTTTTTCTCCCTCAGAATATTCACGTAGCCAATCCACTAAATTCGTGTCTTTTGCCTTAAAATATTCTGAATTATCATTTGGAATATCGGCAATATTGATGGTCACACCCCATTTAAATTCTCCTTTATAATCTGCATCACGCCCGTTAAGGATATCGTAAAAGGCAGAGGTGGCCAAACTATTTTCTGAAAGAATTGCAATTTTATCCCCCTTATTAACCATAAAGTTAATATCAGAGAATAGTAGTTCTCCATTTAATTCCTTCTTTAGCTTTTCTACTTGAAGTATCTGATCTCCAGCTTCTCTACCCTGGTGATTGAAGATAATTCCCGGATATTTACGGTTTGAAGGCTGAATTTCATCAATATTAATCTTATCTAAAGCCTTTTTACGACTCGTAGCTTGCTTTGATTTCGATGCATTTGCACTAAATCGACGGATAAACTCTTGAAGTTCTTTTACTCTTTCTTCAGTTTTCTTGTTTTGATCTGAACGTTGTTTTAAGGCTAACTGACTAGATTCATACCAGAAAGAATAATTTCCAGTGTAAATATTCATTTTGCTGAAATCAATATCTACCACATGGGTACACACGGTATCTAAAAAGTGCCTATCGTGTGAAACAACAAGGATTATACCCTCATAAGAAGCAAGAAAATCTTCCAGCCACGCAATAGTTTGTATATCCAAATCGTTGGTAGGCTCATCCAAAAGCAGAATGTCTGGTTTCCCAAATAATGCCTGTGCCAACAAGATTCTAACCTTCTGGTTTCCATCTAAATCTTTCAATAAGCTATAGTGAAACTCCTCTTTAATCCCCAAATTGCTAAGCATGGTTGCAGCATTATTTTCTGCATTCCAGCCATCCATTTCAGCAAAAAGGTTTTCAAGTTCACCCGCACGTTCACCATCTTTATCATTAAAATCTTCTTTTGCATAAAGAGCATCTTTTTCTTTCATGATGCTATAAAGCTCTTTGTGACCCATTAATACGGCTTCAATTACTGGGAATTCATCAAAAGCATAGTGGTTTTGTGTTAAAACCGCCATTCTTTCACCTGGAGTGAATGATACTGATCCGCTTGTAGGATCAATCTCTTTAGATAGGATTTTTAAAAATGTAGATTTCCCAGCTCCATTTGCACCGATAATGCCGTAGCAATTACCCGCTGTGAATTTTAAATTTACTTCCTCAAAAAGAGTCCGTTTGCCGTAACGTAATGATAGATTTGATACTGTAATCATGAATTTTTATTAAAATGCAAAGGTACGGATTCAATTTTGTTAAACCTGAATATTAAAAAATTATGCTTCTTTGTAAAAATGAAAAAGATTAGGGAAGAATTATTTAATCAATGTAAGCAATACGTAGAGGATTGCATTAATACCGCAGAACTAGCTATTCAAGATGCTAGGGAGTCGGCAAATGATGATACCAAAAGCAGTGCGGGCGATAAGTTTGAAACAGGCCGTGAAATGATGCAGCAGGAAATTGATAGAAATAGGAAGCAATTAGAAGAGGCTAAGAAAATGAAAATCGCTCTTGAGCAAATTGAGAACTATCAAGCCTCAGAAATTGTTCATTCCGGAAGCCTTGTAATTACGAATTTTGGTAAATTTTATATGAGTATTAGTAGGGGACAGATACAGGTTGATGGGGATAATTATTTCGCTATTTCTGGGGTTTCGCCTATCGGACTTAAACTAATTCGTCAAAAAGTTGGCTATTCCTTTGATTTTAATGGAAAAACATTCAAAATTGAAGCTATTTTTTAATTTTTAAATCCGGTTTGTTCTCTTTCTCAATAGGTGTTGAAATAATTTCTTTATTCATCCACTTAACAATTTCCTTAGTTAATGCTACCCTTCTGTTTGAAAATGCATGATCAGTATTCCAAATTTTATATTCAAAGGTTTTTCTTTTATTATAGTTAGTAAAGGTTGAATTGTTCATGTGCTCATCAATCACCATAATTGGCTTCTTAGAGTTAGCAATCATTTTTTCGATATCATATTGTTTAACATCTTTCAAAATATCGTTAAGAAATTCATTAGGATCACAATTAAGCATCCCTAAAGTCAGAAGATATTCTTTAAGCCCTATCAAATTCCCTTCCGCATCTTTACCTTGAAGAAGAGTGTATGGATTGAAGACCGAAACTGCAAAAATTCCTTTAACCCTCGGATCTTTTAAGCCTGAAATTAACGCTAAACCAGCACCCATACTATGACCTACAAAGGCAATTTTTCCGGTGTCAACCTTTAGTTGGAACCTATTCAGACTGTCTGTAAGGTAATCAAGTACAGCTCCAGCATCTTCAACAGAATTTTTAAACCTAAAAATACCTTGACTGCCCCATGCACCTCGATAATTAAAGTAAACTACATTGATGCCCGCCCTGCGTAAATTCTGCGCCAAATCTAGATTTCTTTCATTTCCGGGTAAACCATGAAGAAGCACAATTGTTGGATGAGGTCCCTTACCGTCTGCTGTATATGCAAATCCATAGATAGTTGAACCAGATGATTTTATTTGCAATTCAACCTGTGCCGCGGGATAAAACTCGTCCGGCTTAAAGTCGTTATAAATATATTCTATATTTTCCTTTTCAGCTTTGGAAGCTTTTGGTTGGCAGGAGGAAAGAATTGTTGTTAGGCTAGCAAGTATTAGAAAAGCAGAAAAAACATTATTCATAGGCATTATAGAAGGGCTAAAACATAAAAAAAGGGTTTAATTTTATGTTAAACCCTTTAATATACAAAATTTTTATTGAATTTCAAAATCAACTTGGGTGTCTCCCCAAAGGAGACTTGCTCTTCCATTATCAGCAATTTCAAAGCTCATCATTTCACTGAATTGCTTGGCTTTACCTGGTTTAACCTGAATGCGTAATGCATCATCACTTTCTTTGTAAACAGTCCCCCAATTTTTCCATGCTTTATTGAAAATGATGGTCCACTCTTTCTCACCAGGAATTGTATATAAGCCGTATTTTCCAGCTGCTAATAATTGGCCTTCAATTTTTAAATCTTGGCTAGTCTCAAAAATAGTAGTCTCATTAGCACCTGTACGCCATACTTTTCCTGCGGGAGCTAATTCGTTTAATGATCTGCCTTTTAATGATGGGCGACTATAATCTATTGATACTGATGCGCCAGATTTTAAGGACTTTGAAACGAGTGCTGGCGGACTAGCTCTTTTGCTTTTATCTTGTTGAGCAAGGGTGGTTAAGTTGAATAAACCACCAAATATCATTGTTAATAAGATTAATTTTTTCATAATTTTTTATCTTGAAATTTAAATATAAGTGTTTAGTCTTAAATAATATCTGTTTTTGAATTAAAAACTTTTAACAATGCTATTATGTAAAGTTTTGGTATCCCAATATCCACTTGCAATGATCCTTCGTATGGTAAATAGGGGATCATTTTCATCTCTTTTTTCTGCTAAAATAAAGGCTGAGCTGAAGCCTCTTTTCTTTAATTCGGGGATAGCTTCTTTATTCCATAATCCAAATGGATAGGCAAAATACTTCACTTCTTTACCCGTAATTTCTTGTAATGTTTTTGTTGGCTTTTCTATCTGTGTTGCCCAATCATCACCTTGGTATTTTTTCACATTTTGATGATCGTATGTATGTGAGCCAATCACATGACCAGCATCAGATAATTCTTTTATTTGCGCCTTGCTCATATAATTTGGCTTACCAATTGATACTGTCATAATAAAAAATACGCCCTTAAAGCCATATTTATTCATTTCTGGAATGGCAGCGGTGTATTGATCTAGTTTAGTGTCATCAAAGGTTAACATAATAGGCTTTTTAGGCAGTTTCTTGCCATAAACTAAATAGTCGTAAAGTTGGTCTGGTAAAATAGTTTGATAGCCACTATCAGCAAGCATTTTCATTTGCGATTTAAACTCTGCCATAGGAACGATATAATCTTTACCCATTTTCCCATCTGTAGCAGTCCAGTTTCTAATTTGATGATAACATAAAATAGGTACTTGCGGTTTGGCAAGAATTTCGGCAGCGCTTGCAGCTTTTTGATTTTCTAAGGATTCCTGACTTTCGCTTTCTTCCTGATTTATCTTATTGTTATCATCGTTTTTTGCTGCTTTGGGCGCTGAATTTTGCTGACATGAACTCATAGCAAGCATAAAAATTATTAAAGGAACTAAGATGGATTTTGTTTTCATGGCTTATTTAAATATCGGCTTTTTGTTTGTTTACGAAAATAGTTAAAATTGACTCATTTTGAACGTCAAAGCGTGTAAAAATAGTATTGAAATGCAAGGAATAAATCGTTTGATAATAATTGCATTACCTTTGCATTTTAAATGGCAAAATGATAGAGAAGGTATTAAAGAATTTAAAGATTGCATCCCTCAATGATATGCAGCGTGTGGCGATTGATTCGGCAAGTGCAAAAGATACGGTAATTTTATCGCCGACAGGCTCTGGGAAGACAATTGCATTTTTAATACCTGTTTTAATGCGTTTAGATCCTTCAAAATCTGGAATACAAGCATTAATACTGGTTCCGTCAAGGGAATTAGCCCTCCAAATTGAGCAGGTTTTTAAAGCAATGGCCACTGGTTTTAAGGTGAATTGCTTTTACGGAGGACATCCAGTTAGGACCGAAAAAAACAATTTGGTTCAGGCGCCTGCTATTGTTATTGGCACTCCCGGAAGAATGGCTTATCATATTCGCCATGAAAATTTTAATCCCGATAGCATCCATACCATTGTGTTGGATGAGTTTGATAAGGCTCTTGAGTTTGGTTTTGAGGATGATATGGCCTTTATAATTAGTCGTTTAAAGAATGTTGAGCGTAGAATTTTAACCTCCGCGACTAAAATGTCGGAGATACCAGATTTTACGGGTCTAAGTAAATCTGCGGAGGTAAATTTCTTGAGTGATTCGAATAGTTTACCTGATCTGAAGATAAAATCAATCATTTCTGAGGCTGCTGATAAGCTTGAGACCTTATTTTCATTGATCTGTAAAATTGGAAATCGCTCTACACTTGTATTTTGTAATCACCGTGAAGCCGTAGATAGGATTAGTGGATTATTATGGGATATGGGGCTTGACCATGGAGTTTTTCATGGTGGTATGGAGCAAGAAGATCGTGAAAAAGCTTTATTGAAGTTCAGAAATGGAAGTTATAGTTTTTTGATTACCACAGATTTAGCTTCCCGCGGATTGGATATTCCTGAAATTGAAAATGTAATTCACTATCAATTACCGCATAATGAGGAAGCTTTTTTGCATAGAAATGGGCGCACAGCAAGAATGAATGCTAGCGGGACGGCTTATATTATCTTAACAGAAGATGAAAAACCTGCATTTTTGAAGGATAATATCGATATTGAAACCCTACCAGAAAAAGATATTGTACCTGAAAATACTGCTTGGGCAACGCTTTATTTGGGAGCAGGGAGGAAGGATAAAATCAATAAAATTGATATTGTCGGACTTTTAATGAAGAAGGGGAAACTTGAAAAGGATGAATTAGGATTGATTGAAGTTCAAGATTTTGCTTCCTATGCCGGTGTAAAACGTATTAAAATTGAGCAGGTGGTTAAATTATTGAAGAACGAAAAAATAAAGAATAAAAAAATAAAAATTGAGGTCTCCAGATAAACGATATGAGCAATAACGACATCATGAAAAAGCTTCGTGTAGCGCTTAAGCTAAACGATCAGGAAATTGTTGAAATCCTTAAACTAGTCGATTTTTCGATTACCAAAGCTGAGTTAGGCGCTATCTTCAGAAATAAGGAGCATGAAAATTTTAAGCCTTGTGGCGATCAGATTTTGAGAAATTTCCTTAATGGACTGATTATTTATAAAAGAGGTCCAAAGCCGGAGGCGGGATTAGGGAGTAAAGATTAGGAGCAAGGAAAAAGGAGCAAGGAACAAAGACAAAAGATTTGAGTAAACAGGAAATTTTAACTTCAGATGTCGCTAGCCTGACAAAGACAATTCATTTCCTGCTTGCAAAGAACCGAGCTTCGAGAACCTCAGCCACCGGGTAGCAGATGTCGCTAGCCTAACCAACTAACCAACTAACCACTAATTACTAATTATTTTCAGATTGAAAAACCTTTTATTACCTTCCCGTTAAATTAACGATTAATTGAGGTTTTTTTATGAGTTTTTTCAAGACCAAATCTGATGGAGAGACCTCACTTCAGGTAGGTTTATATGCTGCGATTACCGTTTTCCTGACCTATACCATGGTTTTTGGATTTCGAAAATCGTTTACAGTTGCAACTTTCGATGGTATTACCATTGCTGGATACAGCTATAAAACAATTCTGGTTATTAGCCAGATGTTGGGTTATATGCTAGCCAAATTCTATGGCATCAAATTTATTTCTGAACTAAAACGTCATGGTAGAGGTAAGATAATCATCTTGCTTACTCTTATTTCATGGCTAAGCTGGCTCTTTTTTGCACTAGTTCCAGCTCCTTACAATATTGCTTTTCTTTTTATCAATGGATTCCCTTTAGGGATGCTTTGGGGTGTAGTTTTTTCTTATGTAGAGGGAAGACGCAGCACTGATTTTATTGGCGCTACCCTTGCAGTCAGCTTTATTTTTGCCTCCGGTTTCGTAAAAACTGTAGGAGGGTGGTTGATGTTGAATTTTGGAATTACAGAATTTTGGGTTCCATTTTATACCGGACTTGTATTTGTGATACCGCTTTTACTTTTTGTGTTTTTAATTGAAAAAATCCCACCTCCAGATGAGGAAGATAAAAAATATCGTATGGATAGGGTTCCGATGCTGGCCGCCGACCGTAAAAAATTCACCAAGCTTTTTCTTCCTGGTCTAGTGGCATGTATTCTAATCTATACCTTCGCCACCATTTTTAGGGATATGCGAGATAACTTTAGTGCCGAAATGTGGAAGGAAATGGGCTTTTTTGATAAACCCGAACTTTTTGCCAAAACAGAAACACCAATAACTCTCATCATTCTCGTACTTGTAGGAAGTATGGTGCTAATTAAAAATAGTTTTAAGGCGCTGATGCTATCACATTTTTTTATTGGATTAGGATTTATTATTGCGGGACTTTCGTCTTATTTTTACATCAGTAATAGTTTATCACCTATTTGGTGGATGACTTTGGTAGGTTTAGGATTATACATGGTTTATATCCCTTTTAATTCGGTCTTTTTTGAACGTTTAATTGCGGCTTTTAAACATACAGGAAATGTAGGTTTCTTAATTTACCTTGCTGATTCGTTTGGTTATGTGGGTAGCGTAGGAGTGATGCTAAGCAAGGAAATATTTAAAGTGCAGCTTAATTGGGTCACTTTTTTCTCTAATAGCGTAATTTGGCTGTCGCTAGTCGGACTAGCACTAACACTTTTTTCTGCGATATATTTTTATACTAAATATGAGGCTTTAGTAAAAAATGCAGATTCTAGATTATAATTATTGATTTGCCTTGAATGAAAATGGAAATACAAAATAAGGAAGCGGTTTTAAATGAATATGGATTAAAGGCCGATACGGTTATTTTAAAACCCTTCGGTACAGGGCATATTAACTCAACGTTTTTGGTATCGATTAAAAGTACCAGCCAACAATTTATATTACAAAGCATCAATATTAATGTTTTTAAGAAGCCTGATATCATCGCTCAAAACGTTAAGCTTGTAGGAGATTATTTAGCAGAACATTATCCTGATTATTTATTCATAGGATCAATCCCCACGCTTTCAGGGAAGGAAATGGCCCTTGTGGAAGGAGTTTATTGGCGATTAACTCAATTTGTAGATAATTCAATTTCATTTGATACTTTGAGCGATCCCAATCAAGCTTATGAGGCGGCATTACAGTTTGGCCGACTAAATAAACTTCTTTCAAATTTCGATGCATCGCAGTTAAAGGAGACAATTCCGGGTTTTCATGATTTGGGACTTCGCTACCAGCAGTTTACAGATGCGCTAGCTTCAGCGCCAGATGATCTTAAAAAACACGCCGAAAAAGAAATAAATACGGCGCTGCATTATCGTTTTATTCTCGATTATTTTGATTCATTTAAAGACTCTTCTGAGTTTCCAGATCGTGCCATGCATCACGATACCAAGATTAGCAATATGCTCTTCGATAGGGATAGTCTGAAGGGTATTTGTGTAATTGATTTGGATACGCTTATGGCCGGTAAATTCATTTCTGATTTAGGAGATATGATGCGGACATACCTTTGTGCCTTTTCTGAAAATGAACCAGATATTAGTAAAATCACCATTCGCATAGAATATTTTGAGGCCATTGTAAAAGGTTATTTACATGAAATGGGATCCATTTTAAGTCCCGTAGAAAGAGAACTCATACTTTTTTCAGGCAAATATTTGATCTATATGCAGGCCATAAGATTTTTAAGCGATTATCTCAATGGAAGTATCTATTACCCGATATCTTACCCGGAACAAAACCTTGATCGGACTAAAAATCAATTCAAATTATTGTCCGAATTGTTTGACAATGAAAAAATACTGGTAGATATTGTGAATAAATGTTTGAATGAGCATGATTTAGATGCCTAGCGACTAATTATTTGATAATCTGTTATTTAGCTTTCTCTTCCTAAGGTCATTTTTTTATTTTTATTGTTGTAACATATTGTTTTTCTCAATTTATTTCACTATATTGCTTTAAACATAAAAATTCAAAAAACTAAAAATCAATTAATGGAAACCGGTACAGTAAAATTTTTCAATGAATCCAAAGGATTCGGATTTATTACCAAAGAGGATGGCAAAGAAATTTTTGTCCATGTAAGTGGATTAAAGCAGGATATAAGACAAAATGATAAGGTTGAGTTTGAGGTTGAGGAAGGTAAAAAAGGTCTTAGTGCAGTAAATGTAAGACTTGCCTAATTTTGTATTAAAATTACATCCTAAAAAGAAGCCGTGTTGAAATAATCAACACGGCTTCTTTGTTTTAAGGCTTCATTTTTTATTTTTCCAGGTTTAGGAAAACAAATTGATTATCGAATACATCCAGTTTTATTTTGCTGTCTTTATCAATTTTTCCTGCAAGTATTTCTTTTGATAACTCATTAAGAATTCGTTTTTGAATGACTCTTTTTAATGGACGCGCACCAAACTGTGGGTCATAGCCTAATTGTGATAACCAATCTAGCGCTTCATCGCTTGCTTCAATCTCTATTCCCATCTCAGAAAGCGTATCTTGAACTCCTTTAAACTGTAGTGAAACAATATCCCTTAGTTCTGCACGGCTTAATGGTGTGAACATAATCAGCTCATCAATTCTATTTAGAAATTCGGGGCGTATAGTTTGTTTCAAAAGTTCAAATAACTCTGCCTTAGTTTTGGCAATCACCTGATCTCTATTTATTTCAGTTAGATCCTTGAAATTATCTTGTATTAGATGTGATCCAATATTAGATGTCATGATGATGATGGTATTTTTAAAATCCACCAATCTGCCTTTATTATCAGTTAAGCGACCGTCATCTAAAACTTGCAATAAGATATTAAATACATCCGGATGTGCTTTTTCTATCTCATCGAGTAAAATAACTGAATAAGGTTTTCTACGCACAGCTTCTGTTAATTGTCCGCCTTCATCATAACCTACATATCCTGGAGGCGCTCCAATGAGTCGCGAAACAGCATGACGCTCTTGATATTCGCTCATATCAATTCGGATCATGGCATGCTCATCATTAAATAGGTATTCGGCTAATGCCTTTGCAAGTTCCGTTTTACCCACTCCTGTAGTGCCTAGGAAGATGAATGAGCCAATAGGCTTACGTTTATCTTGCAGACCAGCCCTAGAGCGTCTGATGGCATCAGAAATAGCTTCAATGGCTTCCTCTTGCCCAGCAACTCGTTTATGCAATTCTGCCTCCATGTGTAAGAGCTTCTCACGTTCACTTTGGATCATTTTAGTAACCGGTACACCGGTCCAGCGTGAAACAATCCCAGCAATATCCTCAGCAGTAACCTCTTCTTTTAACATTCGGTTGTCAAGTTGGGTCTCAGCTAATTGTTTTTTGAGAAGTTCTACTTGATCTTGCGCTTGTTTAATTTTTCCATATCTCAACTCAGCTACTTTACCATAATCTCCGGCGCGCTCTGCTTGGTCAGCCTCTAATTTAAAGTGTTCAATTTGCTCGCCTTCATTGTTTATGGCATCCACAAGGTCTTTTTCTGCCTTCCAACTTGCTTTTAAAGAATCGCGTTCATTTGAGAGATTGGCAATTTCTTCAGAGAGTTCCTTGACTTTTTTCTCATCATTTTCTCTTTTAATGGCCTCGCGTTCAATCTCGAGCTGCATAATTTTACGGTTAAGCTCATCCACTACTTCTGGTACTGAATCCATTTCTAAACGTAGCTTAGATGCAGCCTCGTCCATTAAGTCGATAGCCTTATCGGGAAGAAAACGATCTGAAATATACCTTTGCGATAATTCTACAGCTGCAATAATTGCTTCATCTTTAATTCTAACTTTATGATGTGTTTCATAGCGTTCTTTTAATCCTCTAAGGATGGAGATAGCATCTTGCGTATTCGGCTCATCCACCATCACTTTCTGGAATCGGCGCTCCAAAGCCTTATCTTTTTCGAAGTATTTTTGATACTCATTAAGAGTGGTTGCCCCAATTGCTCTTAACTCTCCACGGGCAAGAGCAGGTTTTAGAATGTTTGCAGCATCCATAGCACCCTCGCCGCCACCTGCGCCTACCAGGGTATGTATTTCATCAATAAATAGGATTATTTCTCCATCGCTTTGAGTAACTTCCTTAATCACGGCTTTCAGGCGTTCTTCAAATTCGCCCTTGTATTTTGCTCCAGCAATCAATGAACCCATGTCTAAAGAGAAAACGGTTTTCGATTTTAGGTTTTCGGGAACATCGCCCTGTATCACACGAAAGGCAATACCTTCGGCGATGGCAGTCTTACCTACACCAGGTTCACCAATTAAAATCGGATTGTTTTTAGTCCGACGTGAGAGTATTTGAATCACACGTCTAATTTCTTCATCACGACCAATTACAGGGTCGAGTTTACCCGATTCGGCATATTCATTCAGGTTACGTGCATATTTGTTTAGGGCATTATAAGTGGCTTCAGCATTCTGATCAGTTACTCGCGAATTTCCCCTTAACTCCAAAATAGCTTTTTTAAGGTCCTTCTCATTCATTCCAGCATCTTTTAAGATGGAACTTATTTTGTCGCTAGTGGCTAATAATCCCAAAAGAATATGCTCAACCGAGACAAATTCATCTTTAAACTCTTTTAAATAGGACATTGCTTTTTGTAGTGCTGTATTAGCTCCAGACGATAGATAAATTTCACTTCCGCTTACCTTTGGAAAACTTTGAATTTGAGCGTCAAGTACTTCTGTAATTCGATTTATATTGATGTTCAGCTTTTTTAATAGATAACTGATTACATTCTCATCAACAGTTAACAATCCTTTAAGCAGATGTGCAGTTTCAATAGCTTGCTGCTGATTGCCGCTTGCTATTTCTGAAGCCTTTTGTACTGCTTCTTGTGCCTTAATGGTGAAGTTATTTAAATTCATAGTGATTAACAATAAGCAAATTAGCTGCCATTTCTGTTTAAGTTCAAGGAACTGCAATTTCGTCAGTTAAAATAATTTCTATCTGACTAATTGTCTGATTTTCAAATTTTTATCCTGAATATTTGTCCCATTTTATTGACAAACAAAGCTTCATAATGTTTGTTAATTGGCTAAAAAATAAAAAACTCCTGAGTTTTAGCTCAGGAGTTTTTTATTGGGAATATTTTTTGCTTATGCCGAAAGGATATTCTTTAAGGTATTTGTTTGATGGTCGGCAAGTTTTTGCAGTGGACCAGCAACAATCATTTTCATCATCATGTTTAAATCAGCTGAAATGGCGTGTGTTGCTTCTGTTTGACCATCTCCATTATCGTTAAGCGTCCATTTAAGTTCTAATGCAAATGGAACATCTTCGGTTGGAGTGGCAATAATCTCTTTATTTTCTATAATTGAAGAGATTTTAATGGCAAGTTTAGCCATATTTTGAATGGTAAATCTTGCTTCATCTTTTGTTGACGACCAATTATAAATATTGTCGGGCATCAGTTGTTGATGGTTATTTAGGTCGGAAAGAAACTCAAAAACCTCATTTGCAGGTTTATTAATTTGGACCTTACTTTCTATGATTGTCATAAAATTAATTTAGGATTTATTGTCCCCAAGCTTCTGGGTTTTCACGCCATTTTCTTAAGATATTTAAGTCTTCGGCAGAAACGAAATTATGTTCAGCTGCATATTCAATTAAGGCAGTATAATTGGATAAAGTTAAAAATCTACATTTCGCATTTTTAAAATTCTCATCTGCAGCATCAAAACCATAATTGAAGATACCAACTAGTCCCGCAACCTCACAACCCGCCTCTCTCAAGGCATGCACGGCTTGTAAACTGCTTTTACCTGTCGAAATTAGGTCTTCTACAACTACAACACGTTGCCCAGGGGTATATTCCCCTTCAATTAAATTGCCTCTTCCATGTTCTTTCGCTTTTGCCCGAACATAAATAAAGGGTAAACCTAATTCTTGTGCAACTAACGCGCCCTGAGGGATTCCCGCTGTAGCTACACCTGCAATTACTGCAACAGAGCCAAATTCCTCTTGAATTAAGGTAGAAAGTTGCTGTCTAATATAGGTTCGGATAGATGGATGTGATAAAGTGATACGATTATCGCAGTATATTGGAGATTTCCATCCCGAAGCCCATGTAAATGGCTTACTAGGTTGTAATTTAATTGCTTTAATTTGTAGCAGAAATTCGGCTACTTTTTGTTCAACTTCACTCTTATTAATCATGGCACAAATTTATAAAATTTATATCAACCAAGCAGTTTTAATCATTACAGAATCTGTACCAAAAAATATCACTGATTATCAGATACTTAGCATCACTGATTTTAATTTTTCTGAATTTTATGACCATGCCAAGCTTCTAGAAAGCCCCAAAATATTTTTTCTTTTATCTCCACAGTTCAAGCCCATCTTCAAAAGTATCAAGCGTTCTATGATTACCATAAAAGCTGCAGGTGGGATAGTGAAAAATGAATTAAATCAATGTTTATTTATTTTTAGAAACGGTAAATGGGATCTACCAAAGGGGAAAATTGAAAAGGATGAAAATTCAAGAGTTGCTGCTATACGTGAAGTTGAAGAGGAATGTGGTATCAAAATCGAGTCAAGCGGTGAAAAATTTTGTAATACCTACCATATTTATGAGATGAATGGAGCTAGGGTAATTAAAAAAACGGCTTGGTATTGGATGAAATCGAGTAAACTTGAAAAATTAATTCCGCAATTAGAAGAAGGAATTACCGATGTGCGTTGGATATCGAAAGCTGATTTATCTTTAGTTCGAGAAAATACCTATCCTTTAATTAAGGATTTATTGCAGGTAATTGATTGAATATTAGAGTAAATTGACTGCCTCTTTAGGAATAAATTGACTTACATCGCCATTATTTCGCATGATATCACGCACAATTGTTGAACTTATGGAGGAGTATCCTGGCTTACTCACAATAAAAATGCTTTCAATATCTGGTGCGAGGGCATGATTCATTTGGGCAATTGCTTTTTCATATTCAAAATCTGAAACGGTACGTATGCCTCTAATCATGTACTTAGCATCTATTTTCTTACAAAATTCGACGGTTAGTCCCTCATAAGTTTGCACTTCAACCTTAGGCTCATCTGCAAAAACGGCTCTTAATATTTCTTTACGTTTCTCCAGATTTAAATAAGCTGCCTTCGTACTGTTTAAGCCAATTCCAATCACAACCTTATCAAATAGTGGTAATGCACGTTTTAAAATATCAACATGTGCTTTGGTTACTGGATCAAATGATCCTGGGAAAAGTGCGATTTTCATGGCTTTGATTTAAAAAATATTATTTCGGTCTGATAGATTGTGATGCATAGCCCCATATTTTCAATCTTCATTAAAATTTTATAAAATTAAAATTAATTGATGATATCTAGATAAATTACTGGTTTCCCCCAAAAAAGCTAAATGAGGAAGAGCCATATTTTCGCTGCTCAATAAATAGAGGATGATTATCTATTTTCTTCATGCTTGGATGCTCAATTATTAAATAGCCATTTTCTTTCAACAGGTTTTTCTCAAGTACTTTCGTTGCAATGAGGTTCATTTGTGGAAGATCGTAGGGAGGATCAGCAAAAATTAAGTCAAATTGCTCTGTTTCTAATTCTAAATATTTGAAAACATCCGATTTAAATGGCTTAACATTGGTTAGTTCGTATTGTTTGATTAGCGATTTTAAGTAGTTGATACATCCAAAATCTCTATCTACCGAATAAATTTCAGGAACGCCACGAGATGCAAATTCCATCGTAATATTTCCTGTCCCACTAAATAAATCTAAAACTTTTAAATTATCGAAATCAAACTGATTATTGAGAATATTAAATAAGGCTTCCTTT
Organism: Daejeonella sp.; assembly: GCF_044342615.1. Lineage (GTDB taxonomy): Bacteria > Bacteroidota > Bacteroidia > Sphingobacteriales > Sphingobacteriaceae > Daejeonella. The sequence continues at coordinate 38,615 of NZ_JBIIPN010000006.1, forward strand.
GCCTGGTCAGTTGTTGGTCTAACAGGAAGATTAGCCGGAGGATTTAAGCGTTGACCTTTTAATTTCCCACCTATTATTCGCATTGGTCGAGTGAAATTAGCGCGAAAAAGTGATGCCTTAATACCTCATTGAATTTTTCAGGATGTCTCACAATTAGCTCAGCATCAGTAAATTGAATATCTTCAAAATATTTTTCTATACGTTGATAAGATTCATCATCTTTTACTACTTTTCCTGAAAGAAGCATTGAACAATCTTGAACATTTATTTTGAGTGTCTCAATACAATTTAGAATGAAGTAGTTCAATTCATCGG